>NZ_CEZLMY010000138.1:0-9172 GCF_983033635.1 Psychromonas sp.
TTTATAGAGAACTCTATAAATACAGTTCTTGTTTTCTACGTAAAATTAATGTCAAATATATACACCAAACATGATCCAACATGCTGTTTAAAAAGATTAATTTTGTTATAAAACCATCTTTATCAGATCGATTGTGTTTGCGTATTAGTGAGTATGCAATCTAATACACTATTAGCTTCAAATAGGAAATATTAAACAATGAAATATTTTAGTGCAGTGATTTTCATTCTTTTATCTTTAACACTTACATCATGTAATGATGGTGGTAATGGTAATGGTAATGGTAATAATGGTGAACTTACAGGAGTATGGCGCTCTGACTTTAACAATATTCTATACCTTATAAACCAGAATGAAGGAGTGGTTACATTAAATGAATGTAATTCCGATGAACCTTTTCCACTAACTGAATCGGGTGATGAACTGAAATCAGGAAGTACGCCAATTATTAAAATTAATAGCCCATCTCAGCTAGAATTTATTATAGATTCTTTATCAGGTAAACAGTTAAATAAAGTAAGTGATAGTAATAAATTCAACTCAGGCTCATTATCAATAAGCTCAAATAATGCGATAGCTCTGTCTGTAACGACTGATGTTTGCGCATATAGAGAAGAAGATAATGTTTTTAATATTATTAGAGCCCCATATATAGATGGCTATATTGAGTTGGTAGTCGCTATTCAACTTCAAACAACAGGGACATTTTCCATTCCATTTGATGATGCTTCGATTAGAATCGAATCAGATAATATCTCTGGTGGCTCTGTTTCCGCGTACTCTGGGACTATTAATGTGACTGAATATTCAAATGAACTACTTGAAGCAAGTTTTAATTTCGTCGATTCAGACGGTAATGAATACTCAGGAAATATTAACGTAAAATTATAAAAGCTAACAAGTGCGTCATGTGGGAATTTTATTCGCTGGCGGTTCCCGCCAAAGCGCTCATAAAATCCCCATACGCAAGCGTTATACGCAAAAAACATTATGAAAATTATTTTCCCAATTCTAGCCCTCGAAGAGGAAGCAATTATTAGATTATTTTATTGTAAATCATGCAGTTATCTTTTTTTATTGATAATGGTATTTAGCATAACCGCTTGTGGTGGCGGTAATAACAATGATATCCATCAAAATTCAGTTTGTGAGCAAGGAATCAATAATACGGTTTGTAGTAGTGATTTTCTTGAAGACAGTGTTTGGGGACTTGGGCCGATCAATATCCCTGTTGAAATTGCTGGGTTGTCGCAGGATGTTGAAATGTCACATTTTTATAGATTTTATAGTGCTAATCAAACATATGAGCACTATCTGTTTTTGAAAGTACTATCCACAAATTCGTATTTCACTGAAAGAAGATATGGCAATATCACGTTGTTAAATGATTCAAAAGAAATTGAATTCTCACCTATAGAGTCAAGTTGTAATGGGGAAGATTCTATATTCTCTATTTTTGACCAATCCGATGAAAAGCTGGAGGTAGTTAGAAATGCAGACACGCTTTTTCTATCAATACCAACAACGGATAATTACCTTGATGATTATTTAAACTCGATTGCGCTAAAAGTAGAAAGTGTGGAGGATTTTGTATTGCTCCCTTATAGAGTACTTTACTTTGCGATGGTTGCTTTCATTTCTATAGTATTAGATCTTTTTACTCCTGAATTTATTGAATCATTTGTTACGGGAGCTCTAGGGTATGATGAAAATACAATGATTCATTTTCAAGAACGATATGATAATAGGATAGAAGGTTGTTTTTCTGCGGAAGGTATATCAAGGTTCATTAAAAATTAAAGAGAAAGTTGCCCAAAAATCCTCGTTTGGATTTGGATTTGGATTGAAAATAAAAAATCGTATAACAACACGTTGCACTCGGACTCTGTAGTTGATCCGATCTAGTAGACACCTTTATTTGAAATAGAGGTGTTTATGCCAGCATATAAAACAGGTAAGAAAACCAAAAAAAGGCAGGACAGCCAAATCATTTGTGTCTTAATATTTCAAATAGATGCGCTGTCCCGGTTTTCGATATTATTACTATAAAATATTAATGTTGAATTGCTGGAGTTTTAATATTGGCAAGTCAAGCAGGCGTTTTGAATGCATCAGTCCAGCAGGTGTTTGACAAGATAATGCGCAACGGCCTGATCATCACAGCAGCCGATAACTTCATGATCAGGCAGCGCCATTTTAACTTTATGATGAGCCGTTGCCATTACCAGTCCTTTGCCTGCCATTGAGAGCATTTCAAAATCATTCATGCCGTCTCCAAAAGCAATACAGTCTTTTAGCTGATAACCTTTCATTTTAGCAACTGCATCAAGGGCATGGCCTTTTGAAACACCTGCATCCATGATTTCAAGGCAGGAAGGTGAGGAAAAGACTATATTGGCTCTGTCGGAAAATTTAGCTTTAATTTTATCTTCCCATATAACCAGTTTGTTATGGTCTTGATCCTCGCGAGTTAAAAATATTTTAGCAACATTTTCTAGCGGAGGGTTGTCAATATCGAAGAAGCTGTAAGTAAAGTTGTCATGATTGAAATCTGTTTTAGTGTCTTCCTTGTTGACCAGCCAGTCATCATTACGGTAGATATTAATTATAATTTCATCATCATTTTTAACCATTTCAATTATGCCGGCAATGATTTTCTGAGGCAGATGCTGCTGAAAAATAATGTCGTTTTGGCTGTTATGAACATAGGCACCATTTGAGGTGATCATAAACGCTGGGATGCCCAGTTGTTCGCGCATTTGTGCTACATCAATATGATGGCGGCCTGTTGCAAAAATAAACTCTTTGCCTTGTTCGTGCAGTTGAGTTAATACTTTTTTGGTGAAAGGGGGTATTTTGTGATCTGATGTCAGTAATGTGCCATCTAAGTCGGATGCTGCAATCTTGTACATATAAATCTCCTCTAAAGGGAAGAAATGAGAGGTTCAGCATAGCATAATTTATCTGCTTACTCTTAGGCTGTTTTTAACAATTGGCGGCGAAAATTAGCTTCAAGCGCTTCGAGCTCATTAATTATTTTCATGTTAGAATAACTACCTATATTTTTCTGTTACTGCCTCCAGCCTTAACAGTTTGTTTATTTATCATATATCTGAGACTCCAAATGCCATTTTCCAACCTTGGATTAAGCGATCCGATTGTAAAAGCTGTAGCCGAACAAGGCTACGAGACCCCTACGCCGATTCAAGAAAAGGCGATTCCGGTTATATTGGCGGGTAAAGACCTTATCGCGGCTGCACAGACGGGCACAGGCAAAACGGCGAGTTTTGTACTGCCGATATTACAAAATCTTATTGATGCGCCAGCCGTGCGCGCAAAGCGTATTCGCGCACTTATTCTTACGCCGACCCGGGAACTGGCGGTACAGGTTGAGGCTAATATTGCACAGTATGGTAAACATCTAAATCTTACCTCGATGGCTATGTATGGCGGTGTTGATTCAGAGCCGCAAAAAGAGCGCCTGATAGAAGGTGTTGATATTCTGGTTGCGACCCCGGGCAGGCTGCTGGATATGTATACCCGAAGAGCGATACATTTTGATGAGCTGGAAGTACTGGTGCTGGATGAAGCAGATAGAATGCTTGATATGGGTTTTATAGCAGACATTAATAAAATTGTGGAACGCTTGCCCGAGAAAAGACAGAACTTGCTGTTTTCTGCCACGCTTTCCCAGCAGGTACGTTTTTTAGCCAGAACGGCTATTGATAACGCAGTTGAAATAGCGATTACGCCGGACAGCACTGCAACTCCGCAGATTGAACAATGGCTGATCACTGTCGATAAAGAAGCTAAATCTGCACTGCTGAGTTTTTTGATTACAGAAAACAGATGGGATCAGGCGCTTATTTTTATTGAGACTAAACGTGGTGCGGCTAAGTTGGTCAGCCAGCTTGAAAAGCGCGGCATTAAAGCTGAGGCCATTCACAGCGGCAGAAGTCAGGCGGTGCGTGGCCAGTTGTTAGAAGATTTTAAATCTGGAGAGCTTAACTTTATGGTGGCGACAGGGATTGCCGCCCGTGGTATTGATATTGACTCCCTTACCCGAGTGGTTAATTACGACCTGCCCGACGAAGCCGATGACTATGTTCACCGAATTGGTCGTACTGGTCGTGCTGGTGAGATTGGTGAAGCTATCTCTTTTGTTTCCAGAGATGATTTTAGAAATCTTTGTGCCATTGAAAATCGTCTGGGTGAGTTTATTACTCGAAAAGAGATTGAAGGCTTTCAGCCAAAATTAGAAGTGCCCGCTTCTGATGCAAGTCACGCGCCTAAAAAAGGTAAATCATCAAACCGTCGTAACACACGAAGAAAGCCTGCTAAAAGTCGCTCTTAACGAATTTTAGTATATAAAAGGTGAGCTTAATGCTCACCTTTTGTCTTTAAGGAGAGTCGAAACGTTAGCTTATATGCTATGACGTTCCTGCAGTTTAGCTGCGCTATCTGACAAAAGATAAGGATAAGGAAAGTAAGACAGCTAAATTTATTTCCACAATCGCGGGATGCTCCATCGTCTCCTTACCGCAAAATGACAATTCACTTTTTTGCATTAAAAAGCCATCCGCTAATACAGATATAGTTGTTTAAATTGGAATTTTTTACGATTCTGTGCAACATTATTAAATATACAGTAAGTTAAAACTGCTGGATTCAACACTAAGCCTATTGAAAGCAGAAAAAATATATGGACTCCTATTCTGTAATTGAAAATGAGTAACTAAAAACTCTGAACTCTTAACGGGAAAACTATGACTATTCAAAGTAATAAATCGAAACTATTGCTCGCTCTGGCTGCAGCAAGCTTTGCTTTCCCTGCATTTGCGGATGGAATCGTAGGTGCAGGCCATTACGCCCCGGCAATTGCCAATATCCGAGATCTTACGGTGCCTGACCAAGCCGGTTTTATATACGAACAGTACAACTTTTACTACACAAGTGACACACTTGTCACAAGCTCAGGTAAAGATATCAATGCTGATCTCAGCTCTGCCGGTATAGCACCATTGATTTTGTGGGTGACCGATTGGGAAGTATTGGGGGCGCGTTACAGTTTTTACTTCAACCCAGTTTTATTGTCTAACGACTTTGACGGTGAAGAGGACCAAGGCCTGGGTGATCTCTACATTCAACCGCTTTGGCTTAGCTGGCTGAATATGAATCACGACGTTACTCTAGGTGTCGGCGTGTACGCACCAGTGGGTGATGATGATGTTACGTTGGATATGTGGACGACTCAGTTCCAACTTGCAGGGTATTACTACATGATGGAGCAGGCGACAGCGTTAATGCTTGCCGCCACCTATGAATTTCACGGCGAAGTTGACGAAACTGGTGTAACTCCGGGTGACCACCTCACCATCGAGTATGGCTGGAGCCAATACCTCACTCAGCAATTTGAAGTCGGTATCCGAGGTTACAGTCAGTGGCAAATGGAAAGTGATGACCTACCGTCCTCTCTCAATAACTTGAACCAACTGTTAGGCACGGATATTGGTAATAAATCAGAAGTGCACGGAGTGGGCATACAGGCAGCGTATTGGCTTAATAGTCAATGGAACCTCGCATTTAACTACAGCAAAGAATACAAAGCAGAGTCTCGATTTGAAGGCGAAATGTACTCGCTTAACTTAACTTATATGATGAACTAAGCATACTAATGTAAGCCTGTGTACGCGAATACGTTAATCTCCAGCCGGGTGATTGGCACGTTTTAGTATGAGTAAAAAAGCAGAAGTCGCAAGCCTTTTTGACTTTGCCGATAACGCAAATAATAGACTGATAAACTAAGCATCCAGTTCAAGACTTTAAAGCTACCCCTATTGTTTATAGAAACCTAAATAATAATTTCCATGCCGGTTAAAGTTAAAGTTGTGATTCGACAGGTAACCACTGCAGGAAACCGTTTTTAAAGCGATCCCACCAGCTGCTGTAGGGGTCATCGTTAAAGATTGTGATTTCGTCCCCGTCCGTTTTAGTCCAGATAATTTCACCATCTTCTAGTGATAATTTAAAGGCTCCATCTTTAACAACACTGTCAAAATCCTTAACAATAAAAGCACCTAATTTTTCTGATTCTGCAATCACACCTATTTCTGTATTTTCACTACGCGAACGCGGATCAAGATTCATTGAACCAATAAAAGTTACTTTACGGTCAATTACAAAATATTTAGCATGTAAAGTTACTTTGGAAGCAGTTGATGCTGCCGCTTTATCAGTATATTTACTTAATACATCTATACGAGTACTGTCGATCTCATATAATTCTACACCAAGCGCTAATAACGCTTCACGATACTTCGAATAACCAGAGTGTACTATGGTGACGTCATTGGATTTCATCGAATTGGTTAAAATTCTAACTTTTACGCCTTTTTTTACCATATCTGCAAATAGTGCAACACCTTCATCCCCTGGTACAAAGTAAGGTGAAACGAGTACGAGTTCCTCTTTTGCATCATTCACGTAAGGTCGTAATTTTGGAACTAGGTGGTATTCTGTTTTTTCACGTGAAGAGACAACTTTTAATGGATCATCATATAAAACCACAGCGTTACCTGTGTATTGGTTAACTTTTCCTTTTGCTACCAGGCTTAACAAATCGTTTTCACGAAGTGCTTGTGCAAACTGAGAATTATAGTTTTCTTCTAAAAAGGATTGTAAAGTTTGACTGACTTCAAGTAAGTCATCTTTTGTCGGTTGGTAATCATTTAATAAATTAATGCCGTAGCTGATTTCACTGTTCCAATATAAGTCAAAGGAGGTTTGAACCTCTTGAACAATGTCGCCTGTAAAAGCGATATCTAAATCTCCAAAAGTTACATCTGAGTGCGCGCCATAGTATTGGTCTCCGACATTACGGCCACCCAAAATGGATATGCTGCTGTCTACAGTGAATGTTTTATTATGCATTCGACGTGTTACTGAACCAAAGCCTGTAATTAATTGACGAGTACGACGTTTATCACGTAAAAACGGGTTGAAAATGCGCACTGTAAAATTAGGATGGGCATTAATTTTTGCAATATTAATATCTTCGCCTGCTAAATCCATATCGTCTACAAGTAAGCGTATGCGAACGCCTCTCTCTGCCGCTTCCCACAGTGCAGCCGTTAATAGACCTCCACTTAAATCAGAATGATATTGATAATACTGCAGATCTACACTTTTTTGCGCCGCTTTAATAAGAGAAACTCGGGCAACAAAAGCATCGACCCCATCTTCTAATAGTGTCATTAATGCTTCATCATCATTTAAGCCAAGTTGCGCACGTTTCTCATCAAGCTCCATAGTTAATTCACTTTCTTGAGATTTACTCATCGCGTAACTTTTACTGCTGGTATTCTCCGGCAGGCTAGCGCAGGAAAATAAAAAGGAGACGAAGAACAGGAGGGTTATATTTTTAAGCACAATTACATCCTTATAAGCTGTTGATAATGTATATTTAAGTTATGAATAATGATAAAAGCAAGATTTACAGGCGCTATTTTCTGTAATTGCATTATCAACAATGTTGGATTTGCCTGTATCGTAGAGACAACAGCAAAAGAGCATAAAATGAATTCATAAAGCACCCATTAAGGCATGAATAAATAAAGTTGAAATGCCCGTAAAAAGCCATTGTTTGATACTTTTACGGGCAACGGATTAACGATTTTCCAAACGGTTATAATCGAACAATCCATAAGTGGTCGGATTTTGTTGCTGATGAGTTTGATGTAATAAATCGCTGACTTGCCAAAAGTCAGGATTAGTACGGCGTATTGCATAGTTATCTAACAACTGATTATAACTTGCTGCATTATTAACTTGTTGTAACTGTTGAACAAAATCTTTTTGCTGTTGTTTATTTAGTTTGAAAATTATCTCAGGATAACTGACAATCAACCCTTTAAACAGTTCTGCAGTGTCTAAGTGTGGTAAGCGAGTTTTCTTCTCTTTCAGCAACGTTGAAACATTACTACGCTCGTTATGGCGGAGCAGGGTATATAGTTGAGGTATGCCTTCTTTATCTTCAACAATAATGAAGCTTGATTGTGCTAATTGCTGCACGGCCGCATTCGCTAATTTATTTAACCCCGTTAATGGCCCGCTAGTTACATCTAATTGATATTGCTCTGCTACTTTATAACGTGTTTTTAATTTATTAAATAACTCCTGTTTAGGGTTAGAAGTATTATATGTTACGCTGTTTTTTTGTTCGAAAAAGAAGCTGGTATCGTCAATAAATTCCTTTAAATCTTTTGTTGAGTCTAGATACCATGACTCAATTTCAGCCTGACGTTGTTCTTTAGGTAATAAGGTGATAAATGCCATTTCACTTTCAATACGCAAAAGGTCCATATACAAGCGAGTAACTAGTTGATGGCGAATCGATCCATATACATCATAGCCTGCAACTAATAGATAGTGGATCCGCTCTAACACTGGATAGTCGATGATCCAGGCTGTTTTTGGTGTTTGCCCCTGTAAACCACGTACCACTACTGCACTGTCGAAGTGTCTGAAAATAGTTAGACTAGCATTATCATTATTTTCCCATAAACTATCCAAACCTAAATATTTATCAGGATCTTTTATCTGTTTTAAAATGTCTTCCACGGCGCCGATATAAGCTTTTTCACGTTTGGCGAATTTTCTCCATGACCTTAGCGCACGGTGTTTAGCGCTATAATCCGATGGTAATTCTAAGTTATCCGCTTGTTCATAGAAAAATTTATCGAAACCTTTACTTTTAATGTTATCGGGATCGGTAAACAACACCCAGAATTTATCTTGAATAACATTAAGTGCAGTTTGACCACGACAAACGGGACCTTTAATAAAGCCCATAATAGAGAACTCTGCTTCATCAAGCATAAACTGATAACGGGCGTCAGCTGGTATTGCAGCAAACACTTTAAAAGGATTACTGCCATTATCATAATTTGGTAAAGATTCGACCGCGAAAGGTGCTTGATACAATAAGTTATTCCAACGAGCCAAACGTTGTTGATTTAATGCATAAGGCATGTGCGTTTTCGTTAATATCGTTGACGTATCCTGACGTAAACGATAATAAACCAGATCTGTATTCGGATTATCGTAAGGACGACGACTGGCTATTTCTTTAATTGCTTCCCCCGGAGGGGTAATTGAGCGAACTAAACGGAAA
>NZ_CEZLMY010000139.1:0-8131 GCF_983033635.1 Psychromonas sp.
AAATTATGATGTTTCTAACGGCTCGCTAAAAATCATTGCCCGTAAACAAAACATTGCCTGCCCCGGTTTAGGAGGACAGCAAAAAACCTGGACCTCAGGTCGTTTAAACGGCAAGGATAAAAGTGAATTTCTGTATGGCCGCATCGAATCGAGAATCCGTTTTGATAAGTTGGAAGGCGGCACTTGGCCTGCATTTTGGATGTTAGAAAATCGTATCGGCCAACAGCCGATTAAAGGGGACGGCGATTACATTGGTTGGCCTAATGCGGGTGCCGGTGAAATTGATGTCTGGGAGTGGTTCTCTAACGAACCGGACTCTTATATCACCAACTTTTTTAACAGCGAAAGTTGTGCCGGGGAAATTCGCTATAGCTACCCGAATGGTGGTGCAGATGTGCAAAATTGGCATAACTATGCGATGGAGTGGAGCAAAGACCTGATCTCTTTTTACATTGATGACACCTTAGTTGTCTCACAAGACATGACGAGCTGCAGTCAATATGAAGAGCCGATGTTTGTACTGCTCAATGTCGCTATGGGTGGCATGCTGGGAGGATACATCAATCCAAGCCTCACACAAGCAACCATGGAAGTCGACTATGTTGCCCACTGTACGGCTTCCAGTGGTAATAATGCAAGCTACTGTAATGAGAGCACGCCTAGCGTTGCTGGAGAACCAACACCAACACCAGAGCCAACACCAGGGCAAACGCCTTTACTGACAATATTCGCAGAGCAAGTCGATGCGGATTGGACGGTCTATGACAGTAGCACGGCGACAACGCCAGCGGTTATCACTGACGCGAGTGCTTATGGCGCTGTTACAGAGTTTATTGGGGAAACCTCTGATATGGCGCTTGGCTATGCAACCAGTACACCACTTGATATGAGTGCTTACGTAACTTCAGGTACACTTGAATTTGATATTAAAGTAACCGGTCTGCCTAATAACAGCAGTGCATCCTGGCTATTAAAAGTTGAAGCTAACGGCGGTATATACGATGGCGATGAGACACAAGGCTCACAAGTCGAAATGCCTATCTCGCCTGTACTGAATGAGTGGGTACATGTAAGCCATAGCTTAAAGGATCTGGGAAATGCGGGTCTATTATTGACGGGTATTGATAAGGTGATGGTATTCCCTGAGTGGACTCAAGCTTTAGGTGCTGAATATCTTATTGATAATGTTGTGTTCTTAGAAAATGCACCAACGTCAGAACCAACGCCTACGCCAGAACCAATCGTTCCTGAAGAGCCTTCAGAGCCAGAACCAGAACCAACCGATCCTGAAGAGCCGACTGAGCCAGAACAACCGTCAACACCAGAACCGACGCCTGCGGCTTCTAACAGCAGTGGCGGTAGTTTAAGTCAAACGCTATTATTATGCTTAGGTTTGATATGTGTGTTTAGACGTCAAAGAAAAGGCTCGTTAGTTTAAGCCTGTTTATGATATCGACTTAAAAAAACAGTAAAAAGACTGAAATAACTGCTTATTTCTAATCCTATTATTTGGAAAAGGATAAGCAGTTATGAATCAGAGAAATACAGCAAAAAGCCAGGACAGCAAAAAGACAGCACCCAAATATTTTAACATAACTAAATGATTTACAAGGTTACAACTTATGGAAGTTCTATCTTTCGTAAACTGGAGTGACAGGCTTTGCGTTTTGCAACACAAGCAAAACGCAAGCCGACCCCATATCCTATGCGAAATGCCCCCGACATGCCGGGGGCATGATTTACTCTGCTTATTGAGCGTCTAAGGCGCCACGCATTACATTGTAAATGGCAGTATTTTCTACCGTACGTCCCACAAAGGCATGCGAGTTAAGACCCCAAGAAGCAATCGGAACATCTACATTGGTATGGCTTCCCCATAACCAGCTCACTTCTGGTACTTCACCTACACCGTTGGTTTTTTCAAGTTGTAAGCCACCAGTTTCATGGTCGGCGGTAGCAATGACCATTGAATCACTGCGCAACTCAGCCCAGTTAGCCACTTCTTTAACAGTTTTATCAAATGCGATGGTTTCATGAATCATCCGTTCTTCATCATTATTATGGGAAGCAAAGTCGATTTGCGAACCTTCTACCATCAACACAAAGCCGTTAGGATTTTTCGACAAGATCTCTATCGCGGCAGCTGTCATTTCATTAAGCTGTGGGATATCTTGCATTTCATAACTATTCTGGTCGCTTAGCGGTAACACATAAGGAATTTCATCTTCACCAAAAATACCGGCAAAGAAAATTTCAGCATTTTCATCGGTTTCAGGTAGAGTTGCTAACGCTGAGATTAAGTCCGTTTTGGTCTTAATCAAAGTATAACCAGCTTTAGTCGCTTCCTCGCTAATCACGTCTACACCATCCACTTGCTTGCTACCACATAACGTTACGTTAGGTTTTACCTTGCCGTACATGCTTTTAGACAGTGTGACAAAGTCATTTCGGTTTGGCCCATGTGCAGCAAAAGCCGCTGGCGTGGCGTGCACACAGTGTGACGTTGCTACAACACCTACCGATTTACCTAAGCTTTGCGCGTATTCCAAAATAGTTTGTAAATCAGAGGCATCACCCGGACGTGCCTGAGCAATCGTCCCTGAAATAACCTTGCGCCCAGTCGCCATTGCCGTAGCAGCAGAAGCTGAATCGGTGTAGTAGTTAACACCTAAGTCAGGTAGATTTTCGTAACCCAAGGTATCGGCGTTAGCGGTTTTAATATCACCACGGTGTTTGCCTGACTCAAGGAATAACGCTTCCCCTTTATAAGCTCTGGTTACGTCAAGTTGCGCATAACCCATGCCGTCGCCAATCATCATTACAATGTTTTTCGCTTTTTCCAGCTCAATGACATCGACATCATGGCTAGCGCTGGATTCTGAAGTGAGACCTTGATTGGTAGTAAGGGTAACGTGTAACGACCCAAGGCATCTGCACTGGCTATTTGGCGCTTAGTAACAGGTGTTTGAGTATTATCATCGCTAAGCGTTACGTTAGCATCACTGGTGGTAGCCCAGCTATAAGAACTAACAAAACTACTTCCGTCGGCTGTTAAGTTAGCTGCCACATTTGCGCCGGTAATGGTGTCGTGACCGACAACCGCTTTTACTTTTGCAATAGATAGTGGAACCGCTAATTGGCCGTCACCCAGTGCCGACAAATAGAATACATAAGTACCCGCTTCGAGCTGAGCAGACATTTTACCACCCGGATAAGTCGTATGCGATGACTCGCCTTCGGTTAAACTGATTGGTTGATTATCTAAAGAGCCATAAACGAGCGGCTCAGTGATGCCTTGATGTACGTTAAAACTAACGGTACCCGCTTCTGCAAAGGTCACTTGAACTTGGTAATTACCTGCGCCAGCGTAAGAAAAAACACTACTCTCCGAAGCAGTCCAATCGTTAAACGTGCCAACCAAATACATTGGTTGAGTCAGGTTATCAGCATCGGTCTCTGTGATATTTTGGATCAGCAAGGTTGGGTTATTAATACCCTCTGAAGAATCCAAGGTAAAGCGATACACTTGGTCTTCATCATTGGCTACAGTGATATCCATATTTTGGTTAGTAAAATCATCGTATTTACGTTGCATTTCCATCGGTATATCAAATACCACTTCGGCATCAGCATCTTCGCCAATTGCCAAATCGCGTTCAGCGCTCCAATTTGGATCTGAGATCTTAAATGAGTAATCGCCTGGCTGCATACTAAACAAGGCAATATATTCTCCTTCGCCTTGATAATGTAATTGCGCTTCTGGACGAGATGACCAACTGTTCATTGAACCTTTAATGTACAAACGACAATCTTTAGCGGCATTTTCGGCTAACTCTTCATCAGTACATTTGAATGGACCTAGATCGATGGTATCCGCAATTGGCGGAGTAACATAAACATACTCAGTATCCTCAGAACAGCCAATAACTGCCGAAGCAAGAAGCACACTCGATAACACTTTAATAACATTTCCAATTTGCATTTTATTTCCTTAATACATTGATTTGCTTAATAAGCTTTGATTCAAATAATAAGTACATAACTTGAATAGGTAAAAAAACGTCAGCTGAATATATGCTAATCAGTTTTTCTCTGGCAGGAGAAGCAACGATGAAAACATACAAATAATTGACCTGTTAACAACAATAACAGATATATGCCTTGAATAAATCCGTGATGAGCCCAAATAAAACAGCAAAGTAAATTAATGCGAACCAACAAGCAAGGTGTTGATTTTTCATGATTTTATATTACGTATATGACAAAACCGTGAAGCTCAGATGATAAATTGTATTATCTGATAATTATTTTCATCCCAACTCTTTAAGGAAAAAACATAGGCACGATGACTTTTTGTTTACACCGAAGAGTAAGTATATTTAAGGGAACCCGTATTTTGGTTTTATCATTGTCAAAACGGAAGCGATTAAAAATGTAAAGGCCAAGCTCTCTCGCCAAGTTTAGATTTAGAAGAGGAAGGAGGCACTAAGGCGCAGTTTATTCACGACCCAAAAGGCAGAAACAGTTAGTTGACGGCATCTGCAGCTTAGGTTTTCAACCCTATTAAATGATGACCTACATTCACCTATTATTACCTCATTTCACTCACCAAAACATGCAGATTAACAATTCAAACACTTTTATGAACAATAGTTTTGCTCTCTATCCTGGGGAAGTATCTACCGACTATTTTTTAGAATTGGCAATGTTAATGATCTTTGCTTGATAGTATTAAGCGCTTAAAATCCTATTGTAATAATTTCAATAGATTAAACGACAGAAAACACTCAATACAGATATGACAAAAGGTAGAGAAAGGTAGGACATATATGGAGGTTCCACATCTGGCAAATAATTGAGTTAACAATGGTTAAAATACTCTGGCTGGTGATGCTGTGAAATAAACAGCTATCAACATATATCTGCGTCCCTTTATAAAGAATAAAAACGGGTCAACCACACGGTTCATTCACCCATTAAATCCAACCATCACCCTGCAGTTTGCTAATTATTTTGCTTGTTTACTGTGTTTTCTTATAACAATTTGCCTTCACTGCTGTTTTAATTATTTAGCGCAAACGGCAAAGCATGTCGCCAGTAAAATGAAATGACTTTCTCAGCTAGATCATCCAAACTTATTTTAAGTTAGCAATTAGCAGCATCAGCCTTACGCAGCTGAACCGCGCTTCGGTGCGTTATTAAGCACGCCCGCGAGTACAGCATTATCTACTGACATGTCGCTTGATGCAGTAGCCCAAACTCTACGACGTATATTTGACGGGCTAGCAAGAAGAGCCGTAGCTTGCTCGCGTGAAATAGGCTTGCTGAATAAATATCCCTGAATTGAATCGCATCTCAAATCCTGCAGCACCTGCAGCTGGCGGTCAACCTCCACTCCCTCTGCAATTACATGTAAGCCGAGACTATGCACCATCGCAATGATCGCGCTAACAATAGCAGTATCATGGGCATGATCGGGGAAGTCGTGTAGAAAAGACTTGTCAATTTTTACAACATCAATAGGAAAATGCTTCAGATAACTAAGAGAGGAGTAGCCAGTACCGAAATCATCCAGTGAAATACGCATCCCCGCACGGCTAAGAGCATTAATAGTTGATTCTGCGGTTTCGAAATTCTGGATTAGTGCGGATTCGGTAATCTCTATGGTCAGAGAGGTCGGTAGAATCCCCACTTGCTCAACAGTGGACAAGACTCTTTCAGCAAGTTCTGGCTTGCGCAGTTGAACAGCAGAGAAATTGACAGCCATGGTCAAGTGATCATGCCCGGCAATCTGCCAGGCTTTTAATTGCCGGCAAGCATTTTCTAATACCCAACTGCCAATATTTTCAATCAGCCCCGCATTCTCCGCTATTGAAATGAAATCCTCTGGCGACACTAAGCCCAGTTCCGGGTGGCGCCAGCGCAAAAGTGCTTCAAAACTGGCGATACGACCTGTTTTCATTGAGACCACAGGCTGATATTCAATAAACAGTTCATTACGTTCAAGTGCCCGGTGTAATTCTCCTTCCATACGTAATTGTGTTTTAGAGCGCAGGTTCATCTCTTTACTATAATAAAGGCAGACATCCCTACCGAGGGTCGCTTTAGCTTCACGTAAGGCCAGGCTGGCATTCGTGAGTAATATATCGGGATCTTTGCCATCGTCTGGGTACATACTGGCACCGACACGGGCATCTAGAAAAACTTCCGTTCCTTCGAGTTGTACGGGTTCATTCAGCGAAGCAAATAAGCGTTGAATAATCCAGGTAGCAGATTCCTCATTTTGCATATCCGTTAATAACACAGCAAACTCACCACTATTGACGTGTGATACACTAACACCAATATTTTCTGCGCCATCAATCGCGACAGTATCAGTAGAACGCAGTGTTGTTTTTAAACGTGCTGCCAGTAGCTTGACAAGCTTTTCCGCAGCAACTTCGCCCTGTGTATTCCTGATGACCTGCAGGGTATCAATGTCAATAAATAACACGGCGATTCGGCTGTTTAAACGACTACTACGCTCAATCCCTTGTGTAATTCGGTCAATCAGAACGATTTGATTCGGAAAGTCGCTGGATTTATTTGTAGCAGTAACCCCTTGAGCACTTTGTGTGCAGATTAAGGCTTCAAGTTCTGCTATACGATGATGCAGCTGCTGCTCTGTGGTGATCTCTGTTGTATCGCTATCTGATAATAACTCGGGTTCGCTGATAATTGGCGGAGTTTCCTGGACGGTATCCTGAACCTTATGCTTAGCTGTATTACCGGAATGCTCAACAACTGACCAGCGAGTAACCTGATTGCGTCCCGATTCTTTAGCGTGATAGAGGGCCTTGTCTGCAAGGTCGATAATGAATTCCGGTGTTGTTTTCCCACCGGCGACACAGGATACACCGAAACTTGCGGTGAAGGGAATCGCGCCAGTCGATTCATCGCGCTTAACTTTATCTACAACTAAGCGCATACGCTCCGCAATATACGCAGCCTGCTGCTCGTTCACGCCTGGAAGCACGATACAGAACTCTTCCCCACCGTAGCGACCAACCAGATCGTTGCTGCGTGCAGTTTCAGTCAGAATCTTAGCAAGCAACTTAATCACTGTATCGCCCGCCGCATGACCGAAACGGTCATTAACCAACTTAAAGTGATCAATATCGAGCATAATACAACTTAGAATTTCGTCTTCATAGTAAGCTTCACTCAATAGGGTTGCGAAGCCTTCAAATAGTGAGCGGCGATTGAGCAATCCGGTCAGAGGATCTAGTGTTGCCAGCACCTGCAATTCCCGATTCTGGCGTGTAATTTCCCGCTGACTATGTTTGATCCGACTCAGAGCTTGTTCCAGATCCGTATTTTTATTGTCTAATTCAGTAACATCATCAAAAGTGACAACAATACCACGAATCTTTCCATCGGGAGCCTGTATCGGCATAAGATTTACTGCAAAGCGGAGCTGCTCATTCAGTGTAGTGCACAGTGTTAACAGAGTCGGTTTCGCCTCAATATCATCTAATGCCAACTGCCAAGGTAGGATACACGGCTCTGCATTGCCCTCTGTGTTTGCTGACTTCCAATCGAGTACAGATAAATTTTTACCGATAAGAGTTTGTGCTGGCTGCCCCAATTTATGCTCAAATGCAGCATTTACAAAAACGATGCGGCCACTACTATCTAGTATGACTAACCCTTCGGCTAATACATTGAGCGCCGCACGTACACGATCCGGCACGACTGCACTAGGATCTAGTTCATTCAGAGCGCGTTTTAAAAACAGCCAATAAACAACAAAACCTGAAATTGATATAAAAACAATTACGCTAATAAGAGAGCCGCCACGAAAAAAAATGAAAGAATTTCCGCCCAGTGGCTTAAAGCTGACTTCAACAGCCCCCCAGCGCCCGGAATTATCATGAATGGGCACCTGTATATGTGTTGATGTTGATGAGTCCTTATCAAGCGGTTGCCAATGGCGAATATGATCACCGGCAATGGAAATTAGGCGGTTATCGACGGTACGCAAGCCGACAGAAAGGATACTTTCATTGCGTTCCTGCAAAGAATGCATCACCGCCGTTACGGAGTCCATATTACCTTGAACAACATTTTCCGATACCTGAACAGCTAATGA
>NZ_CEZLMY010000139.1:8141-9168 GCF_983033635.1 Psychromonas sp.
GCTAATGATTCAGAGATAACTTTACGAGCCGTAAATTCAGCAAGTTTTTGATTAGGAATAAAACCGAAAAGATCGCCTAGCAGCAATAAGCTAACGGTCAGCAGACTCAGGCCGATAGAGAGACGAAAAACAGGAGAGATCGCTGGTACTTTCATATTTTCACCTTGTCGTCAGATAGTTACTCTGCATTTATTGGTCAAATAGATGATCAACTTTTGCCTCTTCCTCTTTGTCAGTATTATCAATACTATACTTTCCATCGGCTGTCGACTGCGTAGTTCTTGATTTTTCATCTGCCGCTAATATAGGCATTACATCAAGAGAACGCCAAGCCGGCATGGCAGTCAGAAAACTTGCAAACAGTGAGCCGCCACGTAAAGCCCAGCTAACAAAACCAGCTGTTATTGTCATACTAACTCCGGTCACAGCTTCTGCGCTTAGTTCCTGTTTTATCTGTTGTGTTTCTGCAGATTGATCGAGATCCTGTCGCATTTTGTTCAGATCATCTAAAAACTCAGGACTATGCCGGACTATTTCAGATAGGCTGGTTTCTGATAGTTCAGTAACAGTTAATCCATCATCCTTCCAGAATGAAGTGAGTTCCTGAAGAAATGTTTGAGTCATCTCTACCGTAGGTTTAGGGGCATCAATACTTTTAATTGCACTGGGACGTTCAGATAACACACTTAGAAAGATGTCATCGGCTACAAGAGCTTCAGGAAAAGGAGAATTATAATTCTGACTAGGGGCTGCAATACCTTCAATTGTAGAATTATCCGTTTCCTCTGAATCTGTAGGGGCCTCGATCAGATCAGCTTCAGCATCCATCGTTTTTTCAAGTTGCTTTAAGGATGGATCTAACGTATCGGATAGTTCAGAATCTACTACAGAAAGATTGTCGGGACTAAGCGGATCTAATTTATCCGCCGGCCCGTGAATAGTCACAGTAACCATCTGCACTGTGCCATACGTTTGCGTATCAATGACTGCGGCATCATTAACCGCTGCCAGCGTTATGCTCACAAGC
>NZ_CEZLMY010000140.1:0-405 GCF_983033635.1 Psychromonas sp.
TTGTGTATCACGTAGAAAAATTTCAATTTTTCATACTGTAAAATTGTAAGAGTATATTTATCCGAGGAAAAACCATGAATAACTTTTTCCAACAAATACTTGATAATATTATCGGCATTTATATCCCCATACTTTGATTTTTTTATGTTTTATCTGCATAAAATAAGTTAGGTGTATTTTACCATACCAATGCAATTTTTGAGTTTACTCTCCCCTCAACAAAAGAGAAGCCATTGCATTGCCTGAGTAGAAAAATTATTATTGTTCACCCTAGGATGATTGCACACAGCCCTAAAAACTCAATTTCTCATCTCAGCTTTCAAAACACCACTGAGACACATTTCATTCATTTTGAGACGGACTGTTTATCGTTAGCCCTTATGAAACCTTGGCTTTGCTTACTTT
>NZ_CEZLMY010000140.1:415-9167 GCF_983033635.1 Psychromonas sp.
GGTCCAACAAGATTAAAAAACTAAAAAAAAGATTAAAAACATTTCACCACTAAACATGCATTTCAGGCACGCTACCGCCACTAGAGTGCAGGCCCCTAGTAATGATGAAAGCAAAATTTGTTGCGCATTATAAGGTCATAAACAGGGAGGAGCCAGCTTTTTATGAAAAAAACGTCATCATTTTATTTAATAGGGATTTATTAGTGAGTGAATGTGAAATTTGGTAAGTTTTGCCTGATAACGTATTATTCAACCTATTTGCAGCTTGTAAAGGAGTGATGCCTTTTGGGGACATTTATCTCTAGATATTTTAAGAATGCAATCTTCAGCATAGTTATCCCAATACAAGCAATTTTTCGAGGGTGTTATTAGAAAGCTATCTTTATTGCCTTTTTCATCTAGCCAAGCAATTTCAATTGGATAACTGTATGTTGATAAACCTGAAGCTTCTATGTCAATAACAATAAAGATATCATTGATTTTGGGATTTATTTCAAAACCACTTCAATAAGTAAACAAGGCGGGCTGAATACATGTGGAACTGGTGCTAAATTCGCGTGCGGCTTGAAAAACCAAACAGGCGAGCTGAAAAAGGATGCGCAGAGCTTATCCGCTCATAACACTGAACTGCCGCAAATGACTTCGGGCGTCCTGCCCTACGCCTTTCAGGTCATTGTCGTAAACTCCAATGTTCAAATTTGTTCCTGACAAATTTGTCGCTCCGCGCCCGAATGGCAGAGTACTGCCGTTCAATTCGTTCAGCACAACAAAGACATTCTAAACTGTCGTGCTTTTGCCCCACGCGCCCTATTGATAACTGTAGTTATAGTAACCGTAGGTGCCGCTTGCTTTTTTCTCGACCGCATTAAGGATAAAGCCTTTGACTTCAATGCCCGCCATTTCAAAGCGGTGTTTCGCTACTTCAATCTCTTTTACGGTATTCTGACCGAAACGGCCCACCATTAAGGTTGTACCAGCCAATGCGCCAACGATACTTGGATCGGTTACAGCTAATACAGGTGGAGTATCGATCAATACTAAGTCATATTCGCTTGACGCCCACTCAACAAACTCAGCAAAGCGAGGATGCATCAGCAATTCAGAGGGGTTAGGCGGTACCTGACCACGGGTGATCACATCGAGATTTTCAATACCAGCGTTTTTAAGCACATCTTTTGTTTGCAATTTACCAGAGAGTAATTCTGACAAACCATTTTCCCATTGCAGCCCGAAATAACGCTGCATATAACCTTTACGCATATCAGCGTCAACAACCAGCACTTTCTGACCTGTTTTCGCAAGTACAGCTCCAAAGTTAACCGAGATAAATGATTTACCTATGCTTGGCGAAGGGCCTGAAATCATCACCACATTATTTTTCGCTTCCATCATAGCGAAATGCAGGCTGGTACGCAGGCCGCGCAAGGCTTCAATCGAAAGGTCTGCCGGATTAGCTTCCGCCAACAGCGTGTCATGTAAAGGAACGTTCTTTTTATGTTTACTTTTTTTAAGTTTATTATCCAATCCCATCTGCCAATCTGATTTGGGGATACTGGCATAAACAGGTAAGCCTAACGCTTCAATCTCATCTGGGTTTTCCACCCCTTTGTGAAACGCCTCGCGCAGTAATACAAAGGCAACCGCTAACATGCCGCCTAACAAGGTAGCTAACACCACAATTAACGGCTTTTTCGGCTTGATTGGTTTTGAGTAGGACTGCGCTATATCTAAAATGCGTACATTACCCACAGTACCTGCTTTCAATACGCTTAATTCTTGCACTTTATTAAGCAGTTGAATATAGATTTGCTGGTTAACCTCCACATCTCGCGTCATACGTAACACTTCACGCTGCGTTTTGGGTAGCTTTTTAATTTGAGTATTTATCTCATCTTTCTTACCGAGTAAAGTATTGCGTTTATCAAGCAGTGCGATATAAGCAGGGTGGTCTTTGGTAAAACGTTGGCTCACTTCGCTTTCTTTAAAGGTGATCTCATTGAGCTGAGACTCTAGTTCAACCATCACTTTTAGGGTCGATTGCGCTTCTAACCCTAAATCAATCGAATCATTCTCTTGGCGGAAACTGTTTAAGATATCTTCAGCCGAAGTCAATTTCACTTTGATATTCGGCAGATGCTCCTGCAAAAACTGCAGACTTTTTTCTGCTTCCGCTGAATTACGCTGCACATTCTGCAAAAAGTAATTTTGACTGACGTTATTGATGATTTTTTCAATTTGCTGTTTATCTTCACCACTAAAAGAGAGAGATAAGATACCGGTTTTTTTACCGCGTTCACTGACCGACAAGCCTTTTTGCAGCCACTGAATAGCATCTAATTTGCTGCGTTTACTTAGTGAGAATTCAGCCCCGGTAGCCGCATCAATACGCAGCACAAATAAACGGTAGTCATTTTGTTCAGCCAGTTCACCGGCAATGCCAGAAAGCACCTTGCGCTCTTCGCTATCGTAAAGCGAATAACTGCCTGCTTCATTGTTATCAATAACTAATGTAAATGCTGTTGAATCAGCATAGGCAGGCAATTCAAAGCGGCTTACCTCAACAATCAGCTTTTGACCTCGCAGTCTCGCGAGCCCCTTCCCTATAACAGGTAAATTGTTTGCTTGCACTTGCGTGGTTAAATTCAGTTTATCAACCGTTTTTCCTAAGATCATGCGCGATTTTATGATCTCAATTTCGGTTGCAGCGGAAGAGTCGCCGGAAAACATATCACCCATATCGCCGACTAATGACGACATGCCGCTGCTTTTTTGTTCAACCTGCAGCAAGGCATCCGCTTTATAGATAGGTGTTGCTAATAACGCATAGGCAATACCCAGTACGGCGAAAATAGTGGTTACACTAATAATCAGCCAGCGGCTGTCAATTAACATCCCCAGTAATTTACCAAGATCGATCACATCATTTTGCGAGTTATTTTTTGTCGAGCTCGTTTTATTCAATGCGCTATTACTCATAATTATTGATTATATTCCAGTTGAGATTCGTTACATTTATTGCGTGATTAAACTAATTTCTTTGCCCAGGCTGCTGCTGATTTTTCAATCAACTGATAAGCATGTTCAAAAGCTTCCTTACTTTGTCGATATGGATCGGGAATATCCTGCTTACCAAGCCAATGGCTTAATAACATAGTTTTACCACGTGCTTCTGGCGCGATATCCGTTACCGCGCCGATATGCCCCTGCTCCATCACTAAAATCAGATCAAAATCGCGACATAAATCAGCGGTTAATTGCTGTGCCTGATGACCATCTAAACTTATTCCATGCTCTTGTGCGACTAAACAAGCCAGTTTATCGGCAGGCTTGCCAACCAATGCGCCAACACCTGCCGATGCGATTTTTTTATTGGGCAGTAAGCTTTTCAGCAGGAATTCACCCGATGGTGAGCGGCAAATATTACCAACACACACCACCAATATTTTATCAAACATATTTAATTCCAGTTATGTATGCGCAGCGCACCTTCAGTTAACTGATTAAACCCAGCAATGGTAGGCATTAATTGTCTAATCAGGCGGTTATAACGTTCGATTGGTGCTGCAGTTACGTATACAACATCATAAGGTTCAAGTACAAATTCAGTGCCAATCACTAAAGCTGATGCATCACTGATATCGAGCTGATAAATATTCGCGATAACTCTTTCCGACTGTTCAACGGCTTCTGTTTTTGATGCGTTTGAAGAGCGTTTTTTTTCACGAATTTCCTGCAAATAGGGCGCATTTTTAACATCTCGGGCACCGCTTCTAATAACAAATACGCCAGTTGCATCGGCTGATAACTCATTAATTCCGCCAACACTGCTTAATGCTTCCGTCAAGGTCATCCCTGAACGATCAATTTTAAGCATTTCCGGATTTTTAACATCACCGAATACAAACACTTTTTGTGAATCGTTACGCGGCACATGGATAATGTCCCCCTTCTGTATTAAACGGTTTTGAGTCAAATCCCCT
This sequence comes from Psychromonas sp., assembly GCF_983033635.1. NCBI lineage: Bacteria > Pseudomonadati > Pseudomonadota > Gammaproteobacteria > Alteromonadales > Psychromonadaceae > Psychromonas > Psychromonas sp. The sequence goes on from NZ_CEZLMY010000140.1 coordinate 4,396, forward strand.
TTTTGCATCAACTGATATAAAGAGAGATTTTGTACATCACCATTTCGAGTCAGCGTCACATTTCGCCAATCCGCATCAGCGGTTAAGCCGCCGGCGTTATTAATAGCATCGAGCAGAGTTAATGGGATATTAGTAATTGCTTGCTGGCCAGGCTTTTTTATCTCACCTGTTACGTAACTTTTTTGTGAACGGAATGCGGCAATATTGACATCCACTTGTGGAGCTTCAATATATTTACTTAACAGCACGGTCAATTTTTCGCGGATCTCAACAACAGTTTTGTTCGCTACTTTTACAAAACCAATATAAGGATAAAATATTTGACCATCAGCATGCACCCAATTACCTGAGGATTCGGCACTACGGTAAGAGCCTGCAGGTATGGTTAATTCAGGGTGATCCCAGATAGTAATATTTAATATATCGCCAGGGCCTATTTTATATTCGTATAAAGCCATAGCGGCATCTAACGCACTGTTAGTTTGCGCTTGACCCATTGAATAATTATATCCGTACTTAGCGACAAAAGAATGCGATAAAGGGTATACATTTACTTGTTCAACCGGAATCTGTTCATTTTGTTCAATGTTTACAACATTTTTCTCGGCTAAAGGCAGGTTAGAGCCCGGTAAGGTACAGCCTGTAATAAGCATTACTGAGGCAAGTGGTAATACAAGTTTATGTAAATAAAACATTATGAGATTCTTTTTATGTTAATGACAATATAAAATTTTCGGGATTCTAACACTTCTAATACGTGTCTTGTATAGAAATAGATAAAATAGCTAAGGGAACGCATATAATTTTTTATTAACTCTCGTAGTTTGCAACGACTACCATTTTTATGGCAAACCTATCTAGGCACGTTACCGCCCGGAGGTGTAGACACACTCCCTCACAGCGCAACAAACTAAATGCTATTTTTTTGAGCAAGATTATACACATGCATAAGAAGAAGAAAAGCAAAGGGTGGAAAACCAGAGTGAAGCATGGTGCATTGGTTGCCGTTACTGCTTGGGACACGGACTTTAGTGCGCATTATTAGGCTGTGACATTAATATTTGGGGCGTGGACTTTAGTCCGCAAAAAAAACAAACAAGCAGGCTAAAAAACACGAGTAGTGACTAATTACATAAAATAAATATTTGGAATTTTGTTTTTAGCGGAGAAAAAATTTAAAATTGGAGCGGGCAGCGGGAATCGAACCCGCATTATCAGCTTGGAAGGCTGGAGTAATAGCCATTATACGATGCCCGCATAAAATTTTAAATTGTAGTCTAGATAGCAAAAAACAATGCAATGGCATTGTAAGTTACTGGCAAAGTCTTAAACTCTGCATTTCACAATGTGGCGTTGTGAAAGTAAATATGGTGGAGGGAGGTGGATTCGAACCACCGAAGCTTACGCGGCAGATTTACAATCTGCTCCCTTTGGCCACTCGGGAACCCCTCCAGGACTTAAATGGTGCCGACTACCGGAATCGAACTGGTGACCTACTGATTACAAGTCAGTTGCTCTACCGACTGAGCTAAGTCGGCGCCGTCTAAGTGCTGCGAATAATAGAGAAGTTGGATTAACCTTGCAAGTCTTTATTTGCAAAAAAATTGCATTTAGTTACTGTTTGCTTAAAAACAAAACAACCAAGCTCTGTTTTGTTGGTTAATTCATCAGAAACAGTAAAAATCACTGTCCATATTCTGCATTTAGCTCCCCACCCATTTGCTTACAAAGTAGCAATATCCCTTTTCTGAAAATATAGTGGTTACTTTATTTTATAATTTAGCTAATCGTAATGAAATTTCACCACCGATATAGGCTTCAACCTGTCCGTCGCACTCTAATAAAAGCGCTCCACTTTCATTAATACCTCTACAAATCCCCTGCTTTGATTTACCTGCTATTAATAAATTAACGGTTTTATTCAAAAAACAGTCCAAATCAAACCAGCGGGACAGATAGGGCTGCAGCCCTGTTTGTTCATATTGTGGTAATAAAGTCTGTAATTCATTAATTAACGTCGCGCTTAATAAGTTACGATCCACAGATGCACTGGTTAAATGATGTAAATCTATCCACGGTTGATCAATTAACTTTGCCTGCTCAGGCGGCATACGTACGTTAATACCTATGCCTATCACAGTATGACAAGCTTCAGTTGCTTGCGCATTTAACTCAATTAAAATGCCTGCTAATTTTTTTCCTTGGTAATAAAGATCATTGGGCCACTTTAAGGAAACACCTTGAACACCCACTTTCTCGAGTGCATTGACCGTAGCGATACCCACCAATAAACTGAGGCCGGAAACTTTATCTATGCCGGAATCAAAGCGCCAGTAAAAGGAGAAATACAGGTGGGACGCAAAAGGGGAAATCCAAGTTCGTCCTCGTCGCCCTCTTCCTGCTAACTGATATTCACTTATACAGCTTTGTCCGTTTTGCAAATTAGGGATGCGATCGAGTAACCACTGATTGGTTGAATCTAAAATCTGTTCAACGTGTACCATTTTATTTTTACTGAGCTGTTTAATTTTATCTGCATTTAAAAGGTCAATGGGCACCGCACTGCGATAACCTTTACCTGTTACTTTGTAAATATCTAAACCTATCTCCTGCAATGCCTTTATATAGTTATTAACAGAGGTGCGCGAAACGCCGAGTAACTCGCCAATCTTCTCTCCAGAGTGAAACTCGCCATCGGCTAATAAAGTTAACAGGACATTACCCTGTTCATTAAGCTCTGACATGTTTGATCACCTGTTTTAAGTTGGTTTCACCTTTACTGTCAATAAAACGCACTTCATGCTCCAAACTGACATTAAACTTATCTTCGACAGTGGCACGCACTAACTCAGCTAACTGAATAATATCCGCGGCTGTTGCATTTTTTTGATTGATTAAGACTAATGCCTGCTGTTGATGCACAGCCGCACCACCCAGCTTTTTACCTTTTAAGTTTGCTTGCTCAATCAACCAGCCCGCTGCCAGTTTAATATTACCATCCGCTTGTGGATAATTAGGCATATCCGGATATAAATCAAGCAAATCATCAGCTTGTTGTTTATTAACCACTGGATTTTTAAAAAAGCTGCCGGCGTTACCTAACAAATCAGGATCGGGTAATTTTTCACTGCGGATTTGACAAACAGAATGATAAATCTGTTTTGCTGTCACTTTTTCTGCTGCATCTAATTTCTGCAATAATCCGTAACGGCTGTGTGTTTGCCGCTTTTTAGGTAACTTTAATGTCACTTTAGTGATTAAAGCATTTTGCATCCCTTTACTTTTAAAAATGCTATCACGATAAGCAAATAAACATTGTGGCGCGTTTAAATTAAAGAATTCACCTGTATTTAAATCAACATATTCAACTGCCTGACAGAAGTCTTTAAATTCAGTACCATAGGCGCCGATGTTTTGTACTGGCGCTGCGCCAACCACACCGGGAATTAATGCCAGATTTTCCAGGCCATCAATGCCTTTCTCAATGCAGTCAGTCACTAATTGATGCCAGTTTTCACCCGCAGCAACTTGTAAAAGATAATTATCTTGCGACTCAATAATTTCAACACCAGATAATTCAACCTTAATAACCAAGCCGGAGAAATCTTCGCAGAATAAAATATTGCTGCCCGCACCTAAAATAAGTACAGGTCGCTTTTCTGCCCGAACTGTTTTTAGCAAAGCTAATAACTCAGGTAACTGCTTAAGATCCTTAAAATGAAATAACGTCTTTGTCCTAGCGTCGATAGAAAAAGTATTAAATGCCTTGAGCGAGCTATTAGTTTCAATCATCATGGTGCCCTGTATTAATCGAGCAATTAGTTTACCTTAACAGCATCATGAAACAAAAAATAATAAAGGGGATGTTTTGCAGCCGTCTGATTTACAATTTATTGAACTGGAAAAGCTTAAACTTCCTTTAATAAATCAGTTTTATAAACGGGTTTATAAAAAAGGGCTGGCCAGCAAAGATGAAGCGGTATTTATTCTTAAAGATAAAGAGGTGATCTGCTGCGCTAAGTTAAAAACACTCGACGAGCAACTGCTGCTAACGGGGGTAGCTTGCGATCCGAAACACAGAGGAAAAGGTTATGCCTCGCTTCTTATTAATAAAATATTGCTTGTACAGACACAATCCATTTACTGTTTTCCCTACGCGCATCTGCAATCCTTCTATTCACAACTTGGTTTTGTCCTTGTTGACTCGCAAACGGTTCCCGAGATTATCGGCAAAAAACACTATTCGTACAGCAAGAACAAAAAGTTACTATTAATGGTTTACTGCTCAAAAAGAGACAATAACGATTGATAGCCCGACTCGGCCATCTGCTCAACAGGAATAAAGCGCAGTGCTGCGGAGTTAATACAGTAGCGCACTCCTGCTGGAGCAGGCCCATCTTCAAACAGATGTCCTAAATGGGAATCTGCAACTGAACTACGCACTTCGGTACGTGTCGCAAATAGTTTTGTATCTGTTTTCTCTGTTAATAACTTACCGGCAATCGGTTGTGTAAAACTCGGCCAACCACAGTGCGAATCGAATTTATCTAATGAACTAAAAAGTGCCTCACCGGAAACAATATCAACATAAATACCCGGCACATTATTATCCCAATATTGATTATTAAAAGCGGGTTCAGTGCCCTCTTCCTGAGTTACATTGAATTGTATTTTATTAAGCGTTGAACGTAACTCATCTAAACTTGGTTTTTTATAATCGGACATTTCGACTCTCTTTGTTACTGCAAAGCGTTATACCCATGATACCTCAA
>NZ_CEZLMY010000141.1:0-1582 GCF_983033635.1 Psychromonas sp.
GATCTTTGTGCACGTTTCAGGAAAATCGTGCGAGTTAAGCTAGCTCGCAAACGCCCCCTACGACTTGGAAATTGATTTATCCAAAAGAAAAATTAACGTAAATTCTTCAACATATTAGGGAATAAATGGGCAACTTATCAATAAGTTGTGGCGGACCGTTAATTGGCTTCTTTAAAAACAAACGCTCAGCGGTGTTGATTAGTACTTTGCCACAGGTTTACGAGAAGTTACATAAATGCTACTTGCCTTGTATTATTCCTTGACATGTAAGACCTGATATTAATTTTTCTTTATGCCCGAAGTGGCCATTCGTTAATATATGATTCTAAAAAATTTTCCATTTCAGCAAATGGAATTGGCTTACTGAAAAAATAACCTTGGGCATATTCACAGCCAAGATATTCTAAGTACGTAAGTTGTGCTTCTGTTTCTACACCTTCTGCTACTACTTCTAAATTAAGTCCATGAGCCATAGCAACTGTCGCTTTTATCAATGTCCGGTCAGATGGGGCGCTCGTTATTCCATCAACAAAGCTTTTATCAATTTTTAGCACATCAAATGGAAATTTTCGTAAGTAGCTAAGTGAAGAATAGCCCGTACCAAAATCATCCATCGCAATATTCACGCCTAGCTCATGTAGCCTTTTAAGAGCATCATCAATATGAGTATACTCATTCATCAATACACCTTCAGTGATCTCTAATTCCAAGTAGCTCCCTGAAGAAAAGTATTCTTTAATAGTATTTTCAACATAGTTTATTAGATTTGGGTCGCTAAACTGACGTGGCGATAAGTTGACCGAGATAGTTAAGTTTGGATCATATTTTTGTTGCCATTCTGCTGTATCGCGCATCGCTTTATTTAAAACAAATTTTCCCAATTGCACAATTAAGCCTGTTTGCTCGGCGATGGGTATAAATTCAACAGGAGAGATATCACCTAATGTAGGATTACGCCAACGCAGGAGCGCTTCTGTTCCGGTAATTTTATTATTACTAATATATATTTTTGGTTGGTAGTAGATAGTAAACTCACCTCGATCAAGTGCGCCGTGCATTTGTTCTTCCAAACTCAGTCTACGCGAGATCTCCATATTCCTTTTATCTGTAAAATAAGAATACGTATTACGTCCAAGCTCTTTAGAGTGATACATAGCAGAATCAGCCTTGCGAAGTAGTGCCCCCCCCAGTTCACCATCATCTGGAAACACTGATACACCAACACTGACAGTCAAGTTTAATTCACGACCGTCAATAACGTATGAGCTTCTAAATTGATTGAGCAAGTTTTCAGCTATTGGGCTTACTTCAGAAGCATCAGAAAGACCGCCTAAAATCACAATAAGCTCATCCCCTCCAAATCTAGCTATCGTATCACCGGTACGAATTTCGGCAGATAAACGCTTTGCCGCCTGGCATAAAAGTTTGTCACCTGCTTCATGACCAAGGGTATCATTCACTTTTTTGAAGTCGTCTATGTCAAGAAATAAAATAGCGACTTTTTCGTTCTCGCGTTTAGCTTCGCCTATGAGCTGAGTTAAACGGTCTAAAGCTAACATTCGATTAGGTAGATCTGTTAATC
>NZ_CEZLMY010000141.1:1592-9111 GCF_983033635.1 Psychromonas sp.
TTAATCCATCAAATAAAGCCTGCTTTTTAAGTTTCTCTTCTGAAATTTCACGCTTGCCAACTTCATCGTGTAAACGTTCATTGATATTTTCTAGTTCTTTAGTGCGTTTTTGCACACGCTCATCAAGCTGAGCATTTAAGGATTTGAGTTCTTTTTGTGTTTGCTCAAGCTTTATGACACTAGGAAGCCACTGGTAAAAGCCAATTGACACTAATAATAGGCCAAATAACGTTCCAACCACCTTCTCCAGGAACGCTTCAGTTTCAGTATCACCAATGACTACAAGATGATTCAATTGTGGAAAATTATCCGTAATATCGATCAACATACCGAAAAAAAACAGGGCAAAGCCAATTAGAATAAATTTAGAACCTGGTAACTGAAGAGCACGTTTAATCCCCATGTTATAAGTTAATACCCAAAGGATGATGCCAGCAAATAAGGCACCAACAGATTCCATTAAAATATCACTCACAACTCATCCTCTGTAATATAATTTTTTGTGGATTTCACTTATACCCACCCCAAACCTTTTGCAGTTGTTCTTGTAAAAGATTATATGTATTTGAAGGCAATACAGCGATTATTTTATAATTTTGATGACTGCTCTCCCTTTCTATTCGGGTAAGTTCTAACGAACCATCAGGTTTCATTAAAGTCAGCACTATCGGTGTTTGTATGTTTTTAGTCCTTTTGACGACAACGCCGATTTCGTTGTTTTTAAGCTTGACCAGAGTGCCCGGAGGGTAGACTCCTATCGCCTTTATAAAAAGATCTACCGTATTGGAATTAAATAATTTATTACGCTCAGCATAGAGTAATTTAAGTGCCTTGTTGCCTGTTCTTTTATTTCGAAATAATGTCTGTTTTAACATTGCAGAATAAGCATCAGCGATTGCCGTTATTTCCGTTGTCATAGGTATTTCGTCACCATTGAGAGAATCAGGGTAACCAGAGCCATCAAATCGTTCATGATGGTGGCGTACTGCCCTTAGCCAGATTGGATCGTTAATCCCTGCTTTTAACAATAGCTTTTCACTTTTTATCGGAAGATACTTTATGATTTCCCGTTGTTTATCTGTTAATGGTTCTGCTTGCATGGCTAGTTCATTTTGAGTGTCAATAAAACCGACATCACATGTAAATGCTCCACAGATCATTGATAAGCGTACTGTTTCACCTAAGCCGGCCTGTTTGCCCACCAGCTCACAAATTACCGCCCGTTTAAGGGGGGTAATCAAATTGCAATCAGGCCCCTGATCCTGATGAAGTACACCTAACAATCTATCCGGGTGTGCGCTGCATTGATATTGAATGGTTAATGCCAATGATTTTATTGAAAACTTAAACTCTATGGGATTATTATTATCGAGTAATTTAAATGCGCAGCATAATCTGTCAAGGATCTCCTTTTTTATTTCAAAAAGATTGTAATCCTTAGGGTTTGAGCTGAGACCGGAGATTCGAATGTTATCATTCTGATAACTATTCCTGATCTCTACCTCTATCTCTCTTATCGTTCTTTCGGCTTCTGCTTTGTGTGACAGGTTTGTTTTTTGATTATTATGTACAGGTTCTTGAGCATCCACATAACCATTTTTTTGCAATGTTAATAGTTGCCTGTCGGATACTACACTTAGCCCTTTTTTTAGAAGTAGCTTGCCACTTAGGCTATAAATGGAGTTTTTTACAGGCTGCCCGATTTTAATGTGTGCATTATCTGCTTTTTGATATCTATTACTATTAACAAGAGTCATTTCTAATTCCGTTTGTAATATGGGTGACCTAAATATAGTAACACAAGCAAACGCAAGAGATCAAAAGTGAACGAAAGTAGAAAGGGGCCAGTTACTTTCATTTTGTGAATATTTAACCAGGCATGTGTCACTGGTACGTCAAGAAAATCCATAAACCAATGATATCGCCTAATTAATCCGGGTAGATGGCGGACTAAAGCAACACAGGTAACAACATCTTATATTACCGAAATGCCACCAAGTATAATTACCTCAAAAGGCATGGAAACACAGGTTGCCGTATTATAAAAATGGAAGGAGCGGATAACGTAGGACTAATTAGAAGGTTTGCTTTGCACCTATCAAGCTTCCATCCAAGTAAAATCAGTATAAGAAGAAAGCTGAAATAAGGACAAAGTATGCGTTTGTCCCGTTTATATTGAAAATGTTTAATTTATTAAGCGTATGTTTTTGGGGAGGACCATAGTTGGTTATGCTGTTTTGTTTCTTGATAATAGGATTCTAAATGTGCTGATAAATTTTAGGGTGATACAGCAGATACAAAAAAGCCAGCTTGAGTATAGGAAGAATAAAAACCCTTTACCCAAAAAAATATTGATTTGAACAGGATGTTTTATCTCATTATGCTCCGATTGCGACAAAACCTTATCAGAATTTGTTATTCTCCTTCGTAAATATCCGTATTTTATGTCTGTTTCTACCCGATTGGCAGGGCCAACGCAGCGTTGACTCTGCCGCTCGTTTCATACAAAGGCATTTTCGTTTATTAGCCATCAAACAAACACAGTTGAGGCAGAGCCCTATCTTTAGATAAAAAATCCGCTGCTGCTACTTACTTTTTCATTAAAGTGAGAGTGGACTTTTTCGATAACAACTGGATCTTCAATACTGGCAATTACCTTTTTCGTGCCACCGCATTTCAGGGGCCTGTGGCGAAACATGCTCCCCGAGAACAGTTTGATCATTCTTAAAAAAACCGCTCTCTAATTCCCGAAAGCAAGCCATAGAAATCAAATTAAAGCACGACATTAGAGTAAATAATCTATCTCGCTATTGACACAACGCTCGCTTTCTCCCAAAACCGAGCGTAAAGACTTCTCTATCTTTATATCAAATATAACTGACTAGATCCCAACCATTCTTTTACCGCCAAATTAAACGTTACCAGCTTTCTCGGCGTTATTCGTCTTTGGGCATATAGTAAACTTAGCTTATGTGTTTTTACTGCCCAATTAGGAAGAAGATGAATTAGTTCCCCGCTTTTTAGCGATTCCTCTACCTGATAGTAAGGTAGACTGGCGATCCCTAAGCCTTGCTCAGCCAGCGATAAGATAGAACTATATGTATTTGAACGTAGAGTTCCACCTACTTCAATTTGATATTTTTTATCACCATTTACCAGCTCAAGTTGATTCCAGCGTTCGTTCTGTCCATTTAAGATAAAAGCACAATGATGCAGATCTTTAATTGATTGAATCTCATTATGCCGGGCAAAGTCTTTGCTGCAAACCAGTACATTTCTAATAAAGCCGAGCTCTTTACCAACGACATCATTCGGTAACTCTTCATATGCCCGAAAAGCGACATCGCAGTCACCAGATGCTATTTCTCTTTTGATAGGGCCAAAATCAAGAATAAGGTTTATTTGCGGGTGTTGGCGCAGAAATGATGGAATAACATGGCGGCAAAGTGCTCGCCCAAACTCAAACGGGGCACTAACTTTTAAATCTCCAGAGAACTCTTGAGTAATATCCTTTACCCGTATTTCCGCTTCCGAAGCTAAAAGTTGGATTTGTTTGGCTTTGGTAAATAATTCTTCTCCAACTTCTGTTAGCGCTATACGCCGAGTAGTTCGATGAAACAATTTGGAATTTAACGCTTTTTCAAGATTACATACATGACGAGAAACTAACCCTTTGGATACATCAAGTACGTCCGCCGCCTTTGTGAAACTGCCTTCTTCTGCGACGGCTAGAAAAGTCTGTAAATAGGTAAGGTTCATCGATTGACTCCATTATGTAAACAATGCGTTCTTTTTATGCGGTTTTTAACAAGATAGTAACTGTATATGATACAAACATTGAAAACAACAGGAGCAAAAAATGAAAATATTAATCATAGGTGCATCAGGCACAATCGGAAGTCAAGTTGTAAAAGCATTAGAAACTGCGCATGAGGTAATTAAAGCAAACTACAGCAGTGGTGACGTTCAAATTGATATCACCAATGCCGCATCAATTAATTCAGTCTTTGAATCTATTGGTAAGGTCGATGCCATTGTCTGTGCTACGGGCAATATCGCGTTTAATTCATTTTCTGAACTATCTCGTGAAGAATGGGATGTTGGTATTAATAGTCGTTTGATGGGACAAGTTAACTTAACGCAAATTGGCAGTAAGTATCTGCATGATGGAGGAAGCATAACATTAACAAGCGGCATTATCGCTGACTATCCAATTGCATATGGCGCTAGTGCAGCCACATTAAATGGAGCAATAGAGCATTTTGCCAAAGCCGTTTCGGTAGAGCTGCCTAAAAATATACGTATCAATGTTGTTAGTCCAACAGTCGTTACTGAATCATTAGACACCTATGGCGATTATTTCCCAGGATTTAATTCAATTAATGCCGAAGACTTAGCGAAATATTATGTTCGCTCAGTATTAGGAGTCGAAACAGGGCAAACATTTAAGGCGTTTGCAGGTAACTAATTCAAACCGGTTAATTAGACATAAATATTTAAATTATAAGGATATTACAATGAAAAAAATTATTGCACCAATTATCTTTGCAGCCATGGCTTTCTTAGGCACCCCTTTGATATCTCATGCATCTAATGCTGTTACTGTCGATATTTTTGAAGGCGAAACAGCAACAGTCAATTCATATATATTTTCAAATGGTGAATCGTTAGTTGTTATGGATGTTCAACGCTCAACAGCCGAAGCGAAAAAGCTGGCCAAGGTCATCAAGGATAAAGGGCTTCCTTTAAGCCATATTCTAATCTCTCATGGTCACCCAGATCACTATACAGGCATGAGCTGGCTGTCAAAAGCGTTTCCAGAAGCTGTAATCGTGGTGGCTAATGAAGAGATTAAAAAAGATATTCTTGGTTTTTCGACTTGGATGGAAAGTGTCGGCTGGTTAGATGCCGAGCCTTTACTTAAACCAAAATCTGCAAAAAATCCTAATGGCTTCGATTACCTTAAAAATATCAGTGTTCTTCCAACAAATAAGCTAACGATGAATGGCGGCGGTGAGCTAAAGCTTAATACTCACTATTCTCCAGCAGAAGCAGAGCATTTAACAACAGTATTTGTTGATGATTTAAATGGACTTTTTTCATCTGATCTAACTTATAACAAGGTACATTTATGGATGGGCCAAGGCGTAACCAAACAGCACGTGGCTAATTGGAGAGCGCAGTTGAAGGAATTTAAGTCTGAATACAGCAAGCGCAACCCAAGAGTATACCCTGGACATGGTAAACCTGCTGATATCACCTTGTTTGACACATTGGTGGAGTATATTGATGACTTTAACCACATTACATCAACGGCTAAGTCTAAAGAACAAGCGATGAAGAAAATGGAAGCGCTCTACCCAGAGTATAAAGAAGCCGGCTTTTTACTGAAATATAGTGTTGATAATCATATGAAGTAATTACCAGCAAGATAACCTTTAAATACTACTTGTGCTTTAAGCTTTTGAGCAAAAGCCAAGTAGTTAATCAATAAAATCTACCATCAATGTAAGTAAGGATACTTCGAATGATTAATATTGAACGTTATGAAGGCACCGAAGCCAATGTAAACAGTTATATTCTGTCCGACGATGAAAATGCTATTGTTGTTGACGCGCTTCGAAACAGTGCAGAAGCAGAAAGTCTTGCCGATCATATTGAGAAAAACGGTAAAAAGCTAAACTGCATTTTTATTACACATGGACATGCTGATCACTATATGGGTCTGGGGGTTTTACATCGCCGTTTTCCTAATGTACCAGTTAAGGTAGCAACGTCAGCTATTAAAGATGACCTTATTGGATTTTCACAGTGGATGGAATCTGTCGGCTGGCTGGAAGATGAGCCACAGATGAAAGTAAAAACAACCGAAAACCCTTCGGGATTTGACTACGCTAATTTAGTGAGTGTTATTGATGAGCCATTTTTAAAACTTCCTTTGGAGGCTAACCGCATTCATGTTCATGCCGACTACCCTGGGAATGAATGTGGGCATATGACAACATTGACAATACCTGAGCAAAAAGCATTTCTTGCTTCCGATTTATTATACGACAAGGTGCACGCCTGGTGCGGACCAGGTACTGACAGGCAGGAAATAGGTCAGTGGATTGACATTTTAAACGAAATATTAGAAATGAAAGATATTGATAAATGGACCTTTTATGCTGGACACGGTCAGAGCGGAGACCAAACGCTGGTAACAAATATGAAAGGCTATCTGCAGCAGTTCCTTAAGATAACTGAATCTGAAAAAACTCAGCAAGGTGCGATGGATAGATTAACAGCCGCTTTTCCTGGTTTTGCTCAAGATGACTTCTTGCTTGTGCACAGTGTTAATTACCACGTAAAGGAAACCGCTTAATAACAATTCGCCTAAATTGGTTTTATAGGCAGGCGCGATTAACTGCATTGTTATAGTTTTCGCAATGCCAATGGGGAAGTAGAAAGTCTATCTCCCCAAATCCTTGCAATGTTTCTTATCAGAGCGCTTAACAAATAATAATGCTTGAAGGTATATTCTATGTCGCAACATCAACATACAGCTCAATACATTACTGAGCAGTTACTAACAGCACTGCAGCCCTATGCACAAAAGTTAATGAGTAAGTCCCCCAAAGATGAACTGCAAAAAAGGCAGCTATTAAGAGCTGCTTTAAATACCCTTCCTCCCTTTACCTTGAGTGAGGACGAAATTGCGCTGCTAGATGACTTATTACAGCAAGAGCTAGCAGTAAAATCAGTGACCACTATTGATACGCTGCCTACGCTAGTACACTTTGGGAACGCGAACATAAAACTTTGGCAGGGTGACATAACACTACTTGCGGCTGATGTAATTGTTAACGCGGCTAATAAAGAACTGCAAGGATGTTTTCAGCCGCTGCACAGTTGTATTGATAACGCCATCCACTCTGCTTCAGGTGTCAGGCTGCGAGATGACTGCGCCACAATTATCAAGGCTCAACGACAATTCGAAGAAACTGCTAAAGCTAAAATAACTAACGGCTACAATTTACCCTGCCAATATGTACTTCATACAGTCGGCCCTATAGTGCAGGGGAATGTGACTGATCAACATCAAAAGTTACTGCTGTTATGTTATGAAAATTGTTTAGCATTAGCCAGTCAAACTCCAGGTATTAAAAGCATTGTTTTTTGTTGTATCTCTACGGGGGTTTTTGGTTATCCACAGGAGTCTGCCGCTCAGACTGCTGTTAGGGCAGTTCAGCAATGGCTGCTAAACAATCCAACCTCCAACATTGATACCGTCATTTTTAATACTTTTAAGCCCGAAGATACTCGTTTGTATCAGCAGCTTTTACAATAAGAGAATGCAAATGGACGATAAAATCATTTCCAACAGCCAAGCGTTATTGCAAGAGTGTGACGCTGTTTTAATCGGTGCCGGCTCCGGCCTGTCAACTGCGGCAGGCATTGAGTATGGCGGCCAACGATTTCAGCGGCATTTTCCCGACTATATTGCTAAATATGGTATGACTGATATGTACTCGGCTGG
>NZ_CEZLMY010000142.1:0-6202 GCF_983033635.1 Psychromonas sp.
CCACAGACTCTGTTATTTACATATATGAATTAATGATATTTTATAAATCAATATCTGGAAATAAATATTTGATATAACATGGAAAATAAAAAAGAAGCATAACTGTCATTCGCTGAAAATTGAGCTCATTACACGGATTGCGAATCAATCCGGCCTTTTAGATTATTTTTTAATTTTTATGGGCACAGAGTCTGTTTTCTAATGGAAATAATTCTATGAAATTCACTTAATTCACAATACTATGAACCCATTAACTGCAACTATTATCAAAGCGAGGTTTTATGAAATTTGACGTTGATACTCATACACATACTTATGCGAGTGGTCATGCTTATAGCACTTTGCTGGAAAATGCTCAGGCAGCCAAAGAACATGCAGTAAAGATGTTTTGTACCACAGATCATTCAGAATCTATGCCGGGTGCTCCTCATTATTGGTTTTTTGCTAACCAGAAAATATTGCCGAGGTTTATTTCAGGTGTGGCTGTTATTCGCGGCGTGGAATCTAATATTGTAAATATTGATGGTGAAATTGATATCCCGTTAGAAACGGATTGCGAGCTGGATTGGATTATTGCCAGCCTGCATGAACCTGTATTTATGCCTGCAAATAAAGCGGCGCACACACAAGCACTGATTAATGTAATTAAAGGCGGACGCGTGGATGCACTTGGGCATTTAGGCAACCCCAACTTTGACTTCGATTTTCATGCGGTAATTGAATGTGCCAAAGAGCATAACATCGCAATTGAATTTAACAACAGTTCGCTTAAAGGTGTAAGCCGTATCGGCAGTGCTGACCGTTGCCTTGAAATTGCACGTATTGCGCGAGATGTAGGCGCTTATGTCACCACAGGAACAGACGCCCATTTTTGCCAACAAATCGGTCAGTTAGAGTTAGTAAGTGATTTGTTTGATAAGATAGAGATGCCGACTCAGCAAGTAATTACACATACAACTAAACAGTTTCTGGCATTCTTGAAGTTAAGAGGCAGACCATTTATTGCTGAATACAAAGAGCTTTATTAAGTCGGCTATATAAATTTTCTCTACAGCCTGAGTTACTAATAAGATGCGCTCTCTTACTATTTACTCATACTGCTCGAGAATGCGCTGTAATAGTGTATTTAATTGTTCCTGCTCATCCTTGCTTAATACCTGAAATATACGCTGCTCCTGCTGGTGCAGTTCTGGCAGCATAGTTTCCACAAGCTGTTTTCCCTGCGCTGTCAGTTGTACTAATTTACTGCGTTTATCTTCCGGATTATCAAGCCGTTCAATCAATTCAACCTTGCTCAATCGTCCCAGTACTTTAGTCAGTCCGCCAGAGCTGAACAGCATGGCTTGATACAGTGCTGTCGGGGACAGACAGTAAGGAGCAGGACTACGTCGCAGAGTACAAAGCACCCCGAAGTCAGCCCTTTGCAGATTAAATCTTTCGACATATTGTTGGATATTGCTCTGAAAAATATCGCTAACCCGAAACAGGCGCAGTAACGCAGGAGAAGTCGAACCGACACGTTCAGGCCAGTTAAGGGCTCCCTCTTCAAGAATTTGCTTAATACTGTTGGTCATGAGCTCGGCACCTGTCCTTTAAAATAAAATCGCAATATATCTTGCCAGAAAGATAAAGTCCAGATAGTATCTTTCCAGAAAGATAAATGAGAACTACTTATGACAACACAAACAATAGTAACAGAAGTTAAAAATCACTCGCGCCATGAAGTTCACGATATTTCTAATAGT
This sequence comes from Psychromonas sp., assembly GCF_983033635.1. Taxonomy (NCBI): domain Bacteria; kingdom Pseudomonadati; phylum Pseudomonadota; class Gammaproteobacteria; order Alteromonadales; family Psychromonadaceae; genus Psychromonas; species Psychromonas sp. The sequence goes on from NZ_CEZLMY010000142.1 coordinate 1,746, forward strand.
CGAACTATATCCAAAACCCTAATCCTCACTTTAGCTAGCGTTTTTGCAATATCACCTTTTGCTATCGACAGTTATCTACCGGCGATGCCAACCATGGCGCTAGATATGCAGGTCGATATTTCCATGATGTCAGTCACTGTCAGTTTATATGTACTGGGATTGGCAGTTGGTCAGTTGATTGGCGGGCCCTTGTCTGATCGACAAGGACGCCGCTTTGTAATGGCACTGGGTCTGGGAATTTTCGCTATCGGCAGTGCCCTGCTTACCACCAGTACCACTATTGAGATCTTATGGTTATGGCGTTTTGTACAGGCGATTGGCGGTGGTATGGCTGTAGTCGGTGTTCCTGCGGTTATTCGTGATAATAGCAGTGGTAAAGAGTCGGCCAAACTGTTTTCATTGATTGCGTTAATCATGATGATTGCCCCTTCGATCGCCCCAACAGCTGGTACCCTGATTCTGACAATGGCAGGTTGGCATTGGATTTTCTATTTTCTTGCTGTCTTTGCCATTGCTGTGATTGGATTGGTAATGCTATTTATTCCGCCAAGAACGGTGCATGTCAGAGCTAAAATAACTGATTCTAACACTAAGTCAAAACAGTATGGTTTACTGTCTGTTTTTAAAGAAAAACGCGCGCTAGGTTTTATGCTGGCTCAGGCTTTTGCCTATGCGGTAATGATGACGTTTTTAACCAATGCTTCGATGATCTATATGGAAGTATTCGGGGTAAGCGCAGAGCATTTCTCATTACTGTTCGCCGCTAATATCTGTGGTCTGGTGACAATTAATCGACTGAATACTCTGCTATTACGCTGGTATGATCCTGCTGCTCTGCTAAAACATTTTCTGTTGATGCAGGTGATCGGCGGACTGGTTTTAGTCGCATCGGTAGTTATTGCACCGGATCAACTCTATTTTGCGGTGACAGGATTCGTCATTAGCATCGCTGCGTGTGGCGGAATAATGGCAAATGCCAGTGCCTGTTTCCTTAAATTTTATGAGCATAATGCCGGTTCCGCATCCGCGGTATTAGGTGCTATACAATATACTGTCGGTGCAGCAGTTAGTGCACTTGCCGCTTTTATCAGTATGGGAATGTTGCAACCCGTAGTGATTGTGATGCTGCTGTCATCAATGCTTGCCCTGTTGGCCGCAGTTATTGCTGATAAGGGAGACAGCAAAGGGGGTAATTGAACATCAGCTAGGGATCTTGCCTTGCCCCCTAAATTACAAAATGTAAGATCTGATAATCATAAAGCAAGCTCTTAACATCTAAGTATTTTACTAACTTAGAAGGCTTGCTTATCTCCGCAAAGCAATGTGAGCGGCAAGTACCCTTCCATTTTAAAATGGCTATATACAGCAGTAAATTAGACAGCGATGCAAACAAATCAGGCGGCTCTAATCCTGCTGCATATATTTTTGGTATAAACGTTGGCCATTTTGTTCTCGAACTTGTGCTAATAATTCCCAAAACTGCGCGGCTGTTTGCGGGGATAACTGCACAAAATCATTAGATAAAACAAGATACCAATCTCTGGTTAAAAATGGAGTAGCAAGCGTAGTTACCGCTGACGTTAAATTGTTATTCTGAATTATTTTATCGCCAATCGACTGTTCAATCACATAAGCATCCAGTCGCTGCATTGCCAGCAACTGCAACCCTTTTTCCGGGGCAATATTTGACACACACAAATTCTTTATCTGTCCTAGTTTATCAGATACCACATAGCCCAGAGGCGCTGCTACTTTTATTCCTACCTGGTTAAAGTTATCACCGTTCCATTGCAGGGTACTTTCTTTATGTACAAACACAGGATAGCTAGCCTGCCATATAGCTTTAGATCTATCTAGTTTCCCTTCCGCTGTTTTAGGGTATGAAAATAATTTATCGCGTTGTACGGTATAAATTACCGCAAAGGCACCATCGAATAATGCTAGCTCTACATTCCTTAAACACCGCTTCCATGGGAGTTGCACAAGTTCTATCTGCAGCTCACTTTGTGAATTCATTATATTGATAAAATCAATAAACACACCGTTGTTTTGCTCAATTCCAAAATACGGGAGGTTATTAATTTTTTCCAGGCACAATACAATCGGCTTTGCACTGCACATTGATGTCAAAATTAAAAAAATTAAAGCAAGATATTTCATGGTGATTTCCTGTGACAACAAACATCCGTCACCGTTAAGTATAGTGCTTGAGAAAAATTCGACGGCGTTTTTTGAATAGAAGATTAAAACATCAGTGCCAGGTCATAGCTTTTAAATAACGGTAACGTTGCACAAGAATTTTCATCTCTAATTACTGTTGGCCGCGATTATTGCCGATAAGAAAAATAACAGGGTTTAGTAGGACAAAAATAGAAAAAAAATAAAATTAATGTAATCTAAATATTTACATAGGGTTAGGTGGTAACAGTAATGCTAGCAACACTTTTCTGGGACAGAGCCACTTGATTAGTAGTACAAATTCTATATCCTTGCGCTGAGTATGGATAAGTGCAGATTGAACTTGCTAATGTGTTTTATTTAACAGCAGATAAATAGTCGGAATCAGTCCTTTTTTTTTGACAAAAAAGAAAGCGCTTACACGTCATTTCGTCAAATACAATAAAGGTAGCGCAGACATGACAGGCTTTGTTAAACAGTTTGTGGCATTCACTGATAACAATAAGCAAAAACACTGAGTTATGGGCTGCACCCACAGTTCAATAGCAACGAATCAAGTGTAGATAATACACAGGTTAGTACCATAGGAATAAACAATGCAAGGTCACGGTAAGACACTATTTAATTGGGATAATATTATTTTATATGTTGAGGCTTTTGGCCCCTTTAATGAGGAAGGCATAGTTGATGCTGCAGATTCATATCAAAATGCGATTATTGACAGAACATCTGATTTATTTTCTATTATCGAAATTTGGGATGCTGAGTGTTTGGGTTCTCCTCAGACAATAAGTGAAGTCGGTAAACATTGGAGTATCTTGAGCAGGAATGGCTGTATTTCGTTGGCAATTGTTGTCGCAAATGGGGTACAAAAATCTATTGTTAAAAGTCGACTTCCTGAGATCGGAAAGGTTTTTAGCGATAAAGAAGATGCAATACAGTGGCTACAGCAAAAGTTAAACAGTTAAACAGTTAAACAAGACTTTTAAACGAATTAAAAACAGTTGGCTGTTTTCAGCCGTTTAATATTATAGCCGCTTAAGGTGGCGCGATTTACACTAAGGGGTACATATGTCATTTACCATCAAACAAAAAATCTATTTTTTCATCGCATTTTCACTATTCGCTATAATAATTCTTGGTTGGCGTTCGATGAATGTACTGCACGATGAAATGCACGAAGATCGTGCACAGCAGTTAAAAGTACAAGTTGAATCAATAGAGGGGCTGCTAAAGTCATATCAGAAAAAAGTGACAGCTGGTGAGTTAGAACTTAAAGAAGCACAACAAGATTTTTACAAAACATTGCAGGAGCTACAGTACAGTGGTAATGGCTATTTTTTTGCTTTTACGACCGATATGATTTTACAAGCAAGTTTAAAAGGTAAAAAAACAGGTGGTAATATCACCAATATTAAAGATGCCAATGGACGTTTTGTGTATCAGGATCTTTTAAAGAGTACCCAGAACCCTGCTGGCCGCGGATATGTTGAATACCAATTCCAACGCGTTGCCGATGGCGCAGCAGAAGATAAATTATCCTATTCGATTTCATACAAACCTTGGAGCCTTGTGGTCGGTACCGGTATTTACATACAAGATATTGATGATAAATTAAATGCTAATATTATTGAGATGGTAATAGAAATTGCGATTATTTTAGTAGGCCTCATTATTATTGCTTTTGTCATCATTAACGCAATTATCAAACCTATCGAAAATATTCAAAAAGTGATGGTTAAAGCTGAAAGTGGCGACATAACCCAGCGCTTAGATATTTTAAATAATGATGAACTTGGTGCATTAAGTAAATCGATAAACTCAATGCTTAGTGAGTTTCATAGTTTGCTGGAACAATTAGTGGGCTCGTCTCAAAACCTAACCTCTGCCTCTGATAGTCTGTCGGTTATTGCGGGCCAAACAAACCGTGGTGTCAGCAAACAAAGTGAAGAGATTCAAACAGTTGTAAGTGCGATTGAGCAAATGTCGTTAACCGTTAAAGAAGTTGAAGGTAATACCGTTAATGCATCAAATGCCACTGCAGAAGCGAGTGATATGATCCACAATGCAAGTTCTATGGTCGCAGATACAATGAATTTAATTGATAATGCATCACAAAAAATCGACCATGCAAGCTTAGTTGTTGATGAACTTAAACAGGGTTCGGCTGAAATTGCAGAAGTGTTGAATGTCATTACCGGTATTTCAGATCAAACAAATTTACTTGCATTAAATGCTGCGATAGAAGCGGCTCGAGCAGGCGAAGCCGGGCGTGGTTT
>NZ_CEZLMY010000142.1:6212-9085 GCF_983033635.1 Psychromonas sp.
TATTGAAAAATTACAGGGCTTATCGCAAACAGCTGCAGAAAGTATGTCAGCGGGTAAAGAAGCCGCTAAACAGACAATTGAAGCCGCCGCAAAAACCGATGAAAATTTAAAATTAGTCGTTAAACATGTATCACAAATCAATGATATGACCGGACAAATTGCATCGGCCACTACTGAGCAAGCAGCGGTTTCAGAAGAGGTAGCCCGTGCTATGGTCAGTATTAGTGATATTTCCGTCGAAACGGGACAAGCAAGTGAGCAAACTCGAACTGAAAGTCTGAACGTAAAATCACTTTCTGAAAGTATGGACGGAAGCGTCGCTAAATTTGCAATTTAAACACTAAGAACAAGTTCAACGTTTTGCTCAAAGCGGAAGCTATTTTGATTCCGCTTTTTTCAAACCTTTAAATACGATTTCTAATACTTTGACGAAAAAACAGACAACCCTCCCCTGTCAACTCACTTAATTATCAGAATTGTTAGTGTAAAATCTTTAGCTGCCAGGCCTTTTTACGGTGCAATTTTCTGTCAATGTTGACCTGCTAAGGCTTCCCGAAATAGTTCATTGTTTGACAAGTTAACTTGTGACGTTGCTCGCAAATAACGCTGTTAAGATCATATTGCTAACTGTAACGCTTGAAGCGTTCTTGATTGATGATATAAATGAAAGCGCTTACATTGCAATAAAAGCCAAAAAGTTGAAAGTGCATTCAGCTTATATTTAAGAACAAACCAATACGGCTATGTGTATGGGGAAATAATGCGTAAACCAACGGCAAAAAAAACAGTTTCAGAAACGTCCCTTAAATTTGAACGCATTTACTTCTCAATCGCGGCTATCTCCTTGGCTCTTATATTATGGCAACAGTGGGGGATGAACAAAGTAATAGATGTATACCCCAATTCCGATATTCAAATATTCGCTCGGGGCGATTATATCAATGGCGGGCGATCTGAAAGTACCCTAACCCAAAGCAGGGATGGCACAAAGCTGCACTGTGAAACCAAACCATCAAATACATTTGCTTTTTGCAACTTAGAAGTAACACTTGGCACAAGTAGCCAAAAGGGTGAAGACCTGAGGCAGTTCGACCATTTATTACTATGGTTAGATCACAAATCTAGCGTGCAAGATACTGTCCTTGTATATCTGATTAACAGCGAGATTAACTCCAGCAACTCAAAGAGCAACTACAGTAATAAGAGCAATATGAAAACAATACTGCCTGCTCCAGGCCGCTCTTTTTACCGCTTGCCTTTACGCGATTTTTCTGTGCCTTCTTGGTGGATATTACAAAATAAAGCGACAGGTCCCGCTGCCGAAACCAATCTAAACAATGTTATAAGTTTAAGCATCGCCACTGGCGATAGTAACAAAACACGCAGTGTCGATATTCTGTTAAAAAAAGCACAGTTTACGGGAAAATGGCTGGCGGCTAACACACTATATTGGTTTTTATTTCTTAGCTGGATAGCGACTATATCAGTACACGCAGGCTACCGAGTTTACCAATTGTCAGAGCAATTAAAACTAAAACGCATTCAAAATATTAAACTTGAAGAATTAAATAACTTCCTGAGTATTCAAAAAAATGAATTTGAACTCTTAGCTAAAACAGATTCTCTAACTGGATTATCCAATAGAGCAGGAACGCGAGAAATATTACAGAAAATACAAAGTCAGCATAATTCTGACTGCTCACTGATAATGTTTGATATTGATTTTTTCAAACAGTTAAACGATACCTATGGGCACGAAGAAGGCGATAATGTACTTCGTGAGTTGGCTAAACTGGTCACGACTTTTGTTAGAGAAACAGATCATATCGCTCGCTGGGGGGGAGAAGAGTTCATTATATTATGCCCTGAAACAAATTTGCAAAATGCTGTGGCACTTGCCACTAACCTGCAAAAACATATAGCAGCGACTCCCCTAACCTACCATCGCTGTATTACCTGTAGTTTTGGCGTGTCGCAGTATCAACTGGAAGGTAAAAACAGTATTAAAAGCATGTTTACATCGGCTGACCTGGCGATGTACAGAGCCAAAAAAACTGGCCGTAATCGCGTTGAGTTTCAGACTTCAAATTTACACTGTATTGATATTGCCAGCTAATTAAAAAGCGAATAAATTTATTGGAAGGCGCAAAACAAAAATACAACAATCAAAGTTAAAATGAAGATAGCCATGTTTAACGACGGCAATAAAAAAGGTAACCCGAAGGTTACCTTTATAGTCTAAATTGTACCTAAGTGTGAACTGCGCTTATTCAGCAGCTTCAAGCTGACAACCCGCAGCACTTAAAGAGTTATTGTAAACAACATCACTAGCAACAGGCGCAAACTCACCTGCGGCAATAGATCCCTTAGCTTTCAGGAATGTATACAGTACTTCCGCATCAACATAACCTGTCATAACAGAGTTTGTTAGTGCAGGGTATCCGTCACCACCGGCAGCATTGTAACTTGGTACAGTGAAGCTGTAAGATGCAGCTGCATCATAACCTTTACCGTTAATATCCGTGATAGCTACCGTTTTAGCTTCACAATCAACACTCATTTGAACACCAGTTAATTGTGCATAAGCACCAGAGCCAATCTGGAAAGAAGCAACTTCGCCTAAGTATGCACTGATCTCAGCACCTGTCATGGTATTCTTCGTGATAGTGTTGCCGAACGGCTGCACTGTTAATACATCTTTATACGAAATATCACCAGCTTCAATATCAGCACGTACACCGCCTGAGTTCATAACACCAATATCAGCGCTAACTTTACTTGTCTGTGCAGTAGAAAGCAGATGACCCAGGTTAGTCTGCTGAACACGAACAACTGCACGGTCTCCATCAAGTTTTACAGCTGTTGTTGCAATC
>NZ_CEZLMY010000143.1:0-9062 GCF_983033635.1 Psychromonas sp.
CTAAATTTTGCAAACTTAATCACCATTGAAAGTCATCAGGATCATTTGGCATTAATTTCCCGCTTAGCTTCAACGGGTGAACCTGCCATTATTATTGCAGCCAGTGGTATGTGTAGCGGTGGGCGAATCGTTAACTACCTGAAAGCATTGCTTGATAAAAAACAGACCGATCTTTTGTTTGTTGGTTATCAAGGTAAAGGCACCCCGGGAAGAGACATTCAAAAGTACGGCCCCAAAGGCGGTTATGTTTTCCTGGATGGTGAAAAAATTGATATTCACGCAAAAATCCATACACTAAGCGGATATTCAGCCCATGCGGATCAAACCGACCTGGTAAACTTCGTCAAACGCATGCGTTATAAACCAGGCAAAATCAACCTGGTGCATGGTGAAGAGTCGGCAAAACAAGCGCTAGCAAAAGAGTTAAAAAAAGTAACAGATGCACAGATAGAGTGGGAATGACGGAAGTGTAGCTTCAGTCGCTTCCCATTCAAGTTCATTGGAGTATGTATGATCAATCAAGCAGAGATAATTGCGTCAATACAGAAACTCGCAGCAAATAATCAAGATATTACTATTGTCTGGTTCAAGAGCAACAAAAAATTACAAATCAAACAGTGACTTTGATCTTGCTATTGCGTAATTAATTTTACATAAAATAATAATTTGGACATGATATGTTAAACAATAAAACAGTATTAATCACCGGTGGTACAGGCTCTTTTGGGAAGCAATTTATAAAAACAATTTTAGAACGTTACCCTGACGTTAAAAAGATTATTATTTATTCCCGAGACGAGCTAAAGCAGTCGGTTATTAAGCAACAATACCCGCATTTTGATTTTCCTCAGCTGCGTTTTTTTATCGGTGATGTGCGTGATAAAGAGCGTTTGACGCAAGCATGTGAAGGCGTTGATGTCATTATTCATGCTGCAGCAATTAAACAGGTTGATACTGCGGAATATAACCCGACGGAATGTATTCGTACTAATATTGATGGGGCAGAAAATGTAATTCATGCTGCACTTGCTTGTGGCGTACACGATGTTGTTGCGTTATCTACGGATAAAGCATGTGCACCTATTAACCTTTATGGTGCAACCAAATTAGCCTCGGATAAATTGTTTGCTGCTGCTAACAATATCCGCGGCTCTAAGGATATCCGTTTCAGTGTCGTGCGCTACGGTAATGTAATGGGCTCTCGCGGCTCTGTTATTCCCTTCTTTTTAGATAAACGTAAAGATGGCGTTCTACCAATCACGCATAAAGAAATGACTCGCTTCAATATTTCACTACAAGATGGGGTGAATTTAGTGATGTTTGCGTTGGATAACCATCTTGGAGGTGAAATTTTCATTCCTAAAATTCCTTCTTACAAAATCTTAGATATTGCAGAGGCGGTTGCGCCTGAGTGTGAAACACGTGATGTAGGTATTCGCCCTGGTGAGAAATTGCATGAGGAGATGATCACTGATACCGACTCTCTAAACACTATTGATTTGGGCCCGTATTATGCAATTCTTCCTTCTGTTTCATACACCTACACTGAGGAAGAGTACATTGCACATCACAAAGCAGAAAAAGTTCCTTTTGGATTCAAATATAATTCAGGAACTAATACAGAATGGGAAACGGTTGAAGGTCTTCGCCAGTTAATTGTTGAGCATGTCGACCCTACTTTTAAGGCTTAAATAATATGATCCCTTATGGCAAGCAGGAAATTACTCAACAAGATATTGATGCTGTGGTCGATGTATTAAAGTCTGATTTTTTAACGCAGGGACCACAAGTACCTGCTTTTGAAAAGTCATTGAGAGACTTTACTGGTGCTAAGCATGCTTTAGCAGTTAATAGTGCCACGTCCGCTTTGCATATTGCCTGTTTATCATTGGGGGTTGGCCCCGGTGATACCTTGTGGACAACACCTGTTACGTTTGTTGCATCAGCTAATTGTGGTTTGTATTGTGGCGCAACGGTCGATTTTGTTGATATTGATGCCAGTACCTATAATTTATGCCCAATAAAACTGGAAGAAAAGTTAATTAAAGCGAAGGCTGACAATAAACTGCCTAAAGTTGTTGTTGCAGTGCACCTATGTGGTCAGCCTTGTGATATGCGGGCAATTAATGCATTAGCAAAGCAATACGGTTTTAAAGTAATTGAAGATGCTTCACATGCCATTGGTGGTCGTTATTTAGATACGCCAATTGGGGCTTGCATATATTCAGATATTACGGTGTTTAGCTTTCATCCTGTGAAAATTGTCACCACTGCTGAAGGTGGTGCTGCACTGACTAATGATGATAAGTTAGCAGAAAAAATGGCGCTATTTAGAAGTCATGGTATCACTCGCGATCCAAATCTAATGGTGGGAGAGTCAGATGGTGGTTGGTATTACCAGCAGATAGAGCTTGGTTATAACTATCGCATGACGGAGCTGCAGGCTGCACTCGGTGTGTCACAAATGACTCGCTTGAGTGAGTTTGTTGCAGCGAGGCATAAATTAGCATCCCGTTATAATGAACTGTTGGCTGAGTTACCGATAAGGCTTCCTTATCAATTACCTGAAACATACTCTGGTCTGCATCTATATGTTATCCGTCTTCAGTTAGGCAATATTGCTAAATCTCATCGACAGGTGTTTGATGAATTACGAGCAAATGGTATTGGTGTAAATCTGCATTATATCCCTGTTCATACTCAGCCGTATTATCAAAATATGGGATTTCAAACGGGCGACTTTCCTGAAGCTGAATCCTATTATCAAGAAGCTATCTCTTTGCCGATGTTTCATTTGATGACACTTGAGCAGCAGGATGAAGTGGTTGCAGTACTTACTAAAATATTACAAGGTTAACCATGAATATTGCAATTATTCCTGCGCGAGGCGGCAGTAAACGCATACCGCGTAAAAATATTAAGCTTTTTCATGGCAAGCCGATGATTGCTTATTCGATTGAGGCTGCAAAACAATCTGGTTGCTTTGATAAAATTATTGTTTCAACGGATGATCAAGAAATAGCGAATGTTGCTTTGCAGTATGGCGCAGAAGTCCCTTTTTTACGCCCAGCAGATATTGCCGATGACTTTGCTACCACGCTAGATGTTATGCAACATGCAATTACGTGGTGTAAAGAGCAGCAATGGGCTGTTGATAAAGTTTGTTGTATCTATGCGACAGCTCCATTTATTTTGCCTGAATATATTCAGCAAGGTTTAAAGGAGATTTCTGCAGAGGATGTAGAATATGCATTCAGTGCAACTACCTTCCCTTTTCCTATTCAACGCGCAATCTCATTAAGTAAAGATGGCACTGTTAGCATGTTTTCTCCAGAGCATGCGAATACCCGCTCACAAGACTTAGAAGAAGCTTATCATGATGCAGGGCAGTTTTACTGGGGGAAGGCCTCTGCCTTTTTGTCAGGTAAAGCCTTTTTTGCCGAACACTCGAAAGCTGTCATCTTGCCGAGAAAACGTGTTCAGGATATAGATACGTTTGAAGATTGGGATCTCGCTGAATCTTTATTTAGTGTGTTGTAGGTGTATTTATGAAAGTTGTTATTCGGGCTGATGCATCGATACACATTGGTAGCGGGCATATTATGCGCTGCCTTGTACTTGCTAATGCATTAAGAGAGCAGGGGCATACTGTTGGTTTTGCCTCTCGCCCTCAGCAAGGTGATTTAGTAGAGTTTGTACGTAATGGGGGATTTGAAGTAAACGAGCTTGTTACCCCCACTCATTGGCAAGCACCACAAAACAGTGCTGATTATGCAGCTTGGTTACAAGTGCCTTGGCAAGAAGATGCCGAGAGTCTTATCCGGCAGGTTGATAATGTTGATCTGTTAATTGTGGATCATTATGGTTTAAATGCTGACTGGGAGCTTTTTGTAAAAAATAGCCTGTTATGTAAAGTGTTTGCTATTGATGACTTGGTACGTAAACATCAAGCCGATTTAATACTAGACCAAACTCTTTTACGCGATCCTCTGGAATACAAAGAGACAAACCCTAATAGCATTGTGTTAGCCGGTTGCGATTTTGCATTGATCAAGCAAAATTTTATTGCTTATCGAGCGAAAGCACTCGAGACTTCTGTACTACCTTCAAATGTTAATATGCTTATTAGTATGGGGGGAATTGACCAGCCTAATGCAACTTTACAAACGCTAGAAGCCTTGTCAAAAATGCCTGGTAATAAACCGTCTGTAACTGTCCTTTTAAGCCCTAAGGCTCCTCATTATCAAAGCGTGAAACATTTTAGTCAGCAACACCCTTCCTGGATTAATCATATTGATTTTGTTGATAATATGGCTGAACTGATGTTAGCACATCAGGTTGCAATTGGTGCGCCGGGCAGTACCTCATGGGAGCGGGCATGCTTAGGAATACCGAGTATTATTATTCCCTTGGCTGAAAACCAAGAAACAATAAGCGCTCAATTAGTTCAGGCTGGTGCAGCCATTCGGGTGAATCTTGACGAGATAATCGCGACTTTACTGCCCGCATATCAAACTATGATTGATGCATGGTCAACAATGCGAGTGGCTAACTTGTCACTGTGTGATGGATTAGGTTTATTACGTGTTGCTCAGTGCGTTAATACATTATGCAACAATGTCTCAAATTTAATTACATTACGGTGTGCCGCTAAGTCCGATATTAAGCAGGTTTTTGAGTGGCAGATTTTGCCTGAAACACGAAAATACGCACTCATACCCGAGCCGCCGACATGGGAAGGTCATCAGAAATGGATGCATGCTAAACTGCAGTCTATTCATGATTATTTTTATATTATTGAATCACTACTTGATAAAGATAGCATAGGCGTTTTACGTTTAGATAGGCTGTCTGAAGATAACTATGTGCTTTCCATCTTTATCGACCCTCAGTATTTTGGGAAAGGTTATGCGAAAGAAGCGCTTGCATATATTGATATAATGCACCCTGACATTACAATTCAAGCAACCGTGTTAGAAGAAAATATAGCCTCTCAAAGGCTCTTTACAGTTGCCAACTATCAACATTCGGCTGTTGATACATTTATTCGTCCTCCAATTCATTGAGATAGTAATGAAACCTTATATAACGATTGAGAACAGAAAAATTGGTCTAGATCACCCTCCATACATCATTGCTGAGCTTTCAGCTAACCATAATGGTGATATTAATCGCGCTTACCAGATTATGGAAGAAGCCAAGAAGGCTGGAGCTGATGCCATCAAGCTGCAAACTTATACTCATGACACCATTACCATGGATTGTGATTCTGAAGAGTTTCAGATTCACGGTGGTTTATGGGATGGGCAAACATTGTATGAATTATATAAAGGTGCGCATATGCCGTGGGAGTGGCACAAACCTTTATTTGAAAAGGCAAAACAGTTAGGTATCACGATTTTCAGCTCACCATTTGATTTCAGTGCGGTTGATTTGTTGGAGGAGCTAGATGCGCCTGCTTATAAGATAGCTTCTTTTGAATTAATTGATTTACCTCTGATTAAGCGGGTTGCGCAAACGGGTAAACCAATGATTATGTCAACGGGGATGGCAAATCAAACTGAGATTCAAGAGGCGGTTGACTGTGCTCGTGAAAATGGCTGTAAAGAGCTGGTTGTGCTGCATTGTGTGAGTGGCTATCCAGCCCCTGCAGAACAATATAACTTAAGAACAATCGCAGATATCTCTGAGCGTTTTAATGTGTTGTCTGGACTTTCTGACCATACAATTGATAATGCAACTGCAGTGGCTTCTGTGGTGCTTGGCGCATGTTTAATAGAAAAGCATGTAACTATGGATAGGAGTGGTGGCGGGGCAGATGATAGCTTCTCACTTGAACCCCATGAATTAGCACAATTATGTCAAGATAGTAAAACTGCTTGGCAGGCACTCGGGCGAATAAATTATGAGCGTACCGAAGCAGAGAAAGGTAATGCTAAGTTTCGGCGTTCACTATATGTCGTAAAAGATATTAAAGCGGGTGAAAAGTTTACTGCAGAAAATGTACGAAGTATTAGACCTGGTTTTGGAATGGCACCAAAGCTATATGATAAAGTACTTGGGGAAACCGCTAATGTAGATATATTTTCAGGAACAGGTCTGAAAAAAGAAATGATTAAAGATTGGTTGTTGTGAGGAATATAAATATCGTAGTGTATACGGGAGGGAATATGATAGTGGCATTAGTGCCATTTATTTTGACTCCTTTTCTTACGCACAATCTAAGTCCCGCAGAGTATGGCACAATTGCAATGTTTCAACTTATGGTTGGAATGTTTTGTATATTTGTTGGTCTATCAACAAATGGCCCATTGTTGCGGTTTAATTATAATAAAAATGTGACAGCAGAAAATAGATCTGCGTATTTTTATAATGCAAACCTGGTGCTTATTGCTAGCTTCTTGACTTTATACATAGCTGTTTGTGTTTTTGATGATTATATATCAAACCTCATAAACGTAAATGTCGAAACGTTGCACTTATCACTATGGACATCACTATTTGCATATTTCATTAAAGTTAGGTTAGGCCAATGGCAAGTTAATTATGAGTCAATAAAATACGCAACCATACAGCTCATGCAATCTGTATTGTTAATAACATTATTTTTTGTCTTATATTATTATTTATTTGATGACAGTCGGTCGAGAATATATTCATATATTTTTGTAATAATTATTATTTCTACATGTTGTATTTTCTCTCTATTTAAAGATGGGTATTATAAGAATAGGAAAATTTCAAAAAGTTATATTAATGACTTATTAAACCAGGGCATAGGGATACTCCCACATCTTTTGGGAATATATATAATATCATTTTCAGACCGTATTATTGTTAATAAGTTTATGGATGAAAGAAGCGTGGGAATACTAATGCTTGCTATACAAGTGTCGTTAGTATTAAACCTATTATTTGATGGGGTAAATAAAGCTCTAAATCCAAGCTTGTTCCGTATTTTAAAAAACAATGATACCAATGAAAAGAAAAGGGTTGTTAAAATAACTTGGTTAATTGTTCTGGCGTGTTTATTAATAACTTATCCATTATCTTGGGTTGGCTATTACGTGGTAGTTTGGATTTCTTCTGTTGAATACCATCAAGCTGCAGATTTGGTAAGAGTCATAATGGTATCTCAAGTATTAAATGGTTTATATCTAGCCTTTGTTAACTATATATTATATTCGAAAAAATTGTGGGTGCTTTCTTCCATTTCAGTTTCAACTGGTGTTTTTGGAATTGTGCTAACACTTTTGTTAATCGAAGAATATGGTATATATGCACCTGTGATTTCAGGCTTATTTAGTGCGGTATTAAGACTAGTAGCTGTGTTTTTTGCTTCAAAGCGATTAGTTTCAATGCCTTGGTTTAATTTTTATAGAGTTTAATAAATTGAAAAAATATATTTTGATCACGACTTACCCTCAAACAGGGAGTCAAAATATTGGAGATCAACTCATTACAAACTCCCTGATCTCCCTAATTAGGGAAACTTCTGAATTTGAACATGAGATTGTTACAATATGGAGAGAGCAGGAATATACGAATGAAGTTGCAGAAATAATAGCAAGCTCGGATGCGATTATCTTTGCATGTTTGGCAATCAGGCCAAACTTTTCGAAAAAAGAGTATCCATTTGTAGACAAATTGATAGATGCAAATAAACCAATGTATATAGTCTCATCTGGTACTGCATTAGATGTATCATCTCTCTCTGATATGGATGATTACCTTGTAGATGAATCAGAAAAAACACTTATCGCTTTAAGTAACAGCGCAATTCATTTTGGTGTACGTGGCAGTTTAAGCTACAACTATCTGAATAAAATTGGAGCTAAAAATCTATCCTTCACTGGTGACGTTGCTTTCTATGATAAGAATTTTGAATATGTAGAATTCGACACACTAACAGAAGTGAAAAAAATTGTTGTTTCAGACCCGCATAGAGGAATTGCGTATAAAAACGCATTTTCTCAATTAATCACTGAATTGAAAATATTATTTCCGGAGGCCTCTATTGTTGTGGCTTTACATGGGAAAAACGATATTATCTATAAATTATCATCTGACATGGGACTTCAAGTCGATTTTATATATAAGAACAAAAATGAAGGCTTGAGCGTTTATGATGACGCAGATCTTCATGTCGGATTTAGGGTTCATGCTCACGTGTCGATGTTGAAAAGGCGTAAAATATCATATTTATTGGAACAGGATGGAAGGGGATGTGACTATGGGATTAGTCTACCCATAAAAATATCAGTTCCTTGCTATCAAGAGTATATGAAAAATCTCTCTTTAGGTTTGCTCTGTGACCTTGCGAAATATCGTAATAAGCATGTTTTTAAACAAGCATCTGTAAACAATGTAAGAATATTAACTTCAATGATATCTACTGATCGAAATGATGGATTTAAAAAGTTTAGAGGTCTTGAATCTACTTTAGATGGTTTTATTGAAGCAATTAAAAAAGGTTTAAAAGGAATTTTGTTTGTTAAAAGGGATAGTTAAACTCGATATATTCGATCTTAATTGGGATATATCATCAAAAGAAATAAATCAGGTTGAAATTACATCATCTGGTAAGCTGGGTATACTCGAAGGAGTTATTAGGCTATTTTTCCATGTGCTAATGTCTGTGCTTTATTTTAAATGCAAGTTGTCCAAGTTTAACTCTCGAGTGCTGCTTATGTCTGGAACTAGGAATCAATTTTTAGCCCTTGATAAGTTAAATCTGAGCGTTAAAGCGAGCCATATAAAATTTGGTAATCAGACAAATCGCTTAAACAATGATTCATTTGAGATGTGGCCATATTTGATTTCTATTTTTTTTATTCCTTTAGTTATATACAAATACTTTATTGAGGAAGATGTTTTTAGAAAACAAATGTTGCTATGTAGGCTAGACAGATTCGTGTTTTCTTATGGTTTGTATATTTTTTATCACTTGGTTCTAGATTCAAAAAAGGTGAATATAATTTTTCTTAGCAATGACCATTCTGTTTGGCAGCGGACGATGTTAAGAGTATGTAAAACTAAAGGAATCAAAACGGCTTATGTAC
>NZ_CEZLMY010000144.1:0-421 GCF_983033635.1 Psychromonas sp.
AGAGACTAAAAAAGCTAGCAGCACCAAAGTTGTGGATAAAGTTGCGGCTAAACCATCACTTGTTTCTCGACTTCTTACTACTTTAGCATCTGTCTTTTCCGCTGAGGAAGAGATCAAACAAGAAGAGGAGAAAAAACCAAGCAGTCAGCGTCAACGTTCAAATAAGAGTCGTAATCCACGCAGCAACGCTAATCGTAACCGCAATCAAAATCGTACTCCTAAAGTTCGTCCAGAGGCAAAAGCAACCGAACCTAGGTCAACTGATAGAAAAGACAAGGATCGTGTTAAAAAGCAGGATAGAACCCCGCCAACTCACACTAAAAAAGAGAATGAAGAAGCGGTAGCTGTTCGTCGTAAACGTAGAAATATGCGTAAAAAAGTGCGTATTCAAAATAACGAAGCTGCAGTCACTGTTGAACAA
>NZ_CEZLMY010000144.1:431-9054 GCF_983033635.1 Psychromonas sp.
ACAGCTGCACCGGTTGTTGAAGCAGTTGCAACACAAGTTGAACAACCAGTACAGAACAAACTGGATGCGGTTCAAGACGTGACTAAAAAAACACCTTCGGCTGCAATTGAAAATGAAGCTGACGTTGAAACAAATGTCACTCAAACTGCAGAGCAAAGCGTAAATGCAGAGGATCATGCACCTGTTGCAATACCAAACCGTCGTTCTCGTTACTTACGTAACAATAGTCAACGTAAGAAAAGAACAATTAGTACCGACGATAATATTGAAAGAACAGTAGCAAGTGATCAACTTGATCCTGTTTGCAGTCGCTACCCAGAGTCGCAAGCGAAAACAGAAAGTAAATTTGAACCTGTTGCTGATCAAGCTATCGCTGAAATAAAAGATGCACCTAATAAAAAAGCAGAAAAACCAATGGCAGCCGCACCAATTGCAAGTGAAATTAATACACTTGATAATAACGCTGCTACAGAGCAAGTTGCACAACAACTGCACGAAAGTATTTCTGCACAAGTCATTGAACAGGCAGCGCAAATTTTACCGGAAGAAAATTCTAACGTTTTACCTGAAAGTAAAGCAGAAGAAACAGTGACGGTTGAAACTGCAACACAAACACCTGTTGTTGAACAAACACCTGTTGTTGAACAAGCACCTGTTGTTGAACAAGCACCTGTTGTTGAACAAACAGCTGTTGTTGAGCAAGCACCTGTTGTTGAGCAAGCACCTGTTGTTGAACAAGCACCAGTTGTTGAACAAGCACCAGTTGTTGAACAAGCACCAGTTGTTGAACAAACACTTGTTGTTGAACAAGCACCTGTTGTTGAAACTGCTAAAAGCGATAATACAAACAAAAAAGTAGGCACTGTTAGTATCGTTACTCAATCTTCAACATCACCGATGACCAGGACGGTTAGCGGTCCACTTGATCTTAATGCTGAAATTGTCATTGTTGGCGCTACAGAGCGAACTCCATTTGCAAAATCAACACAACAAGCGGGTAGCCGTTTTGCAAGTGCTCAGGCAAGCAGTGAAACGGTAAAAGCAACACTTTAAAATTTAACAATAGCTTTTCCCTATCAAATCAAACGGATATTTCATTGAAATATCCGTTTTTTTATACTGCTATTTTTTACTTGTCGGTTTACTATAACTTCCTAAAATCTTTCATCATTAATTGCTTACTCCTTGCTTATAAGCAATTATAAATATTTATTTCAAGGTATCTTTATGAGTGAAACTAAACATCACAAACTATTAATTTTAGGATCTGGTCCAGCTGGTTATACTGCGGCGGTTTATGCTGCTCGTGCTAATCTAAACCCTGTATTAATAACGGGCATGCAACAAGGCGGACAACTGACCACAACCACTGAAGTGGAAAACTGGCCAGGCGGCAGTGCGGAAATGACTGGTCCTGGTTTAATGGATAGTATGAAAGCACATGTTGAGCGTTTTGATACAGAGATTATTATTGATCATATAAATGAAGTTGAATTAACTAAGCGCCCTTTCACTCTTAAAGGTGACAAGACATACACTTGTGACGCCTTGATTATCGCAACAGGGGCATCTGCACGCTACTTAGGTCTTGATTCAGAAGAGGCATTTAAAGGTCGCGGTGTTTCTGCATGTGCAACTTGTGATGGTTTTTTCTATCGTAATCAAAAAGTGGCAGTTGTTGGTGGCGGTAATACTGCGGTTGAAGAAGCATTGTATTTATCAAATATAGCATCTGAAGTGCATTTAATTCACCGTCGTACTGGTTTTCGCTCAGAGAAAATACTATTAAATCGCTTAGAAGATAAAATTGCTAACGGCAATATCATCTTGCATACAGACAGAATCTTAGATGAAGTGCTAGGTGATGAGATGGGCGTTACAGCGCTGCGTTTAAAAGATACTTTATCTGATAAAACCGAAGAGTTAGAAGTGATGGGTGTGTTTATTGCTATTGGGCATAAACCAAATACCGATATGTTTGCTGGACAACTTGAAATGAATCACGGTTACCTGAAAGTACAGACTGGTAGTGAAGGCAATGCTACGCAAACAAGCATTGAAGGTGTTTTTGCTGCAGGAGATGTTAGCGATCATATTTACCGTCAAGCAATCACATCTGCAGGAACTGGTTGTATGGCCGCTCTGGATGCTGAACGCTTCTTGGATAATCAAGCAGGTTAAGTTTCTAATTTCAGATCCAATAAAAAAGGTAACCAATGGTTACCTTTTTTGTGTCCCTAACTAAAAGAGCAAAACTATTGTTTTGCCAACTCAGTTTGCAACATTAATTGAATAGAAGCTAATTCAATTAATGAATATTTGTATTCAATAAAATCGTGAATATTAGTTGCGGTACTTAATTTGAAATAATAAATAGCTTTGTTCAGGTTACCAGCTAGTTTGTGCCAGTGAGCAAGGTAAAAATATGCTTCACATAAACGTTGTGCTAACTCTTTATTTGTATAAACCCCATAGGTAACTGTTTCAAAAAATTCTTTTTCTGTTGTTCTACCGGCAACTACATCAATTAAAGCCCAGGCATAACGATTGTCATTGTTTAACTGATCTTCCGCTTGTAATCTTGCTAATGTATTTTCCGGATCAATTTTACTGTTAATAATATAACGCCACAAAATTCGATAGGGATCATTTATATCAAGTTCATAAAACTGTTCAATATCATTACTTGCTAAGGCATAACGTTGTATCTGATACAGTCCAATAGCACGATGTAAATAACTGTATTGCATATTTTCAGATAGTTCTAATGCTGAATCAAAAGCTTCAAAAGCATCATCATAAGACTGACCTAATAACAGATAAAGACCTAATGAGTTATAGGCAGCTGCAAATGAAGGATCTATGTTTATCGCTTGAGTGAAATCATAACGACTGTGTGCACTTAACCCCATGCGATCATAAATAATGCCTCGGTCGTAAAATAACCGTGCACGTTGTTGAAAACCGAGGTCTTTTTGTTCTGCAATCAATTGATTAATACGCAATAACTTAACTTCATCTTGATAATTAATTTGTACTGCAGTGGCAAGTGGAAGTACAGTTGTAACATCATTATTTAGCGATCTAATATCACTACTTTGAGAAGTAGTCGAACAGGCTGTTAATAACAGCAATATAGGCAAAAAAAGCACTGCGGATAAATGAAATCTCATGAATAAACCCTTGTAGATAAGAGATTTAAGAGTGAACTATAATAATAATAAAGTAAAGGCTGATATAATTTTACAAACAAAAAAAAACACTGCAAGCAGTGTTTTTTTTGAGTTGATAGCAATTAAAGTAAAGCTTCCTGATCCGCGCCCTCTTTTTCAACAACTTCAGGGATCATATGTTCACGAGAAATGCCTAGTTTTATAGCCAGTGCACTTGCTACATAAATTGACGAATAAGTACCCACAACAACACCAATTAATAACGCAGTAGCAAAGCCGTGTATTAATGCACCACCGACGATATACAGTGATGCTAATACAAAAATAGTTGTACCGGACGTTATCAATGTTCTGCTTAACGTCTGTGTTAGTGACTGATCAACTACATCTTCTGGACTTGCTGTGGTTAGTAAACGAAAGTTTTCTCGAATACGGTCAAACACAACAATTGTATCATTCAGCGAGTAACCAACCACGGCCAATAGTGCCGCCAGAACAGTTAAGTCAAATTCAATTTGGAAGAATGAAAACACACCTAAGGTTAAGATGATATCGTGTGCCAGAGCCAATACAGATCCAAGTGCTAAACGCCACTCAAATCGCGCGCTAACGTAAAATAAAATACAAACCAAGGCGAGAATAATTGCTAAACCACCATCTTCTGCTAATTCTTCTCCTACATTAGGACCGACAAACTCTATGCGTCGCATCTCAACCTGGCCAAATGAACCACTTTGTAGCGCATTTAAAACCTGATTACCGATAACTTCACCTTTTATCCCTTCACGAGGCGCTAAACGCACCATCACTTCATGGCTACTGCCAAAGTGTTGTACAATAGCATCAGGAAAATCAGCAGCAGCAAGTGTTGCTCGTACTTCCGTTAAGTTAGCTGGTTGTTCAAAACCAACTTCAATTAAGGTGCCACCAGTAAAATCAAGTCCCCAGTTTAACCAGTTAATACTTAATGTAACTAATGAACCCACAATTAATAATATTGAAAACCACTTTGCAGGTTTTGAATATTGCATAAAGCGAACGGTTTGTTTCGCTTTAAATAACTCCAACATAATTTATCCTTAAGCTTAGATTGATAGTTTCTTGATGTCGTTACGACCACCCCAGATTGCGTTAACAAAAGCACGCGTTCCGAAAATAGAAGTAAACATTGACGTTGCAATACCAATCATCAGTGTTACTGCGAAACCTTTAATCGGTCCAGTACCAACTGCAAACAGAATAATTGCGGTGATTAAGGTTGTAATATTTGCATCGGCAATAGTTGAAAATGCATTTGCATAACCTTCATGGATCGATTTCTGAATCGATTTACCCGCACGCAACTCTTCGCGGATACGCTCAAATATCAGTACATTAGCATCAACTGCCATACCAACCGTTAATACAATACCAGCAATACCAGGTAGCGTTAATGTCGCGCCCGGAATCATTGACATCACACCGACGATCATCACGATGTTAAATAACAAGGCTGCATTAGCAACAACACCAAATTTACGGTAATAAACAAACATAAATAAAACCACAGCAAGCAGACCGTAAGCCATCGCTTTAATACCATTATCGATATTCTGCTGACCTAAACTCGGACCAATTGTACGTTCTTCAACAATTTGAATCGGTGCAATCAACGCACCGGCACGTAATAGCAGCGCTAAATTATGTGCTTCAGCGGCATTATCTAAACCCGTAATACGGAAACTTCGACCAAGCTGCGCTTGAATTGTTGCAACATTAGCAATCTCTTCACGCTTTTCGATTTCAGCTTTACCGTTGGCTTTTTTCTTACCCGTAGGTAAATATTCGATAAACAGTGTTGCCATCGGCTTACCAATATTATGTTTGGTAAAACGAGACATTTTACTGCCGCCTTTTGAGTCAAGAGAGATGCTCACCTGTGGACGCCCATACTCATCCGCACTCGATTGTGCATCAACAATATGGTTACCAGTTAAGATGATTTTTTTCTTAACCACCACAGGACGACCGTTACGATCTTTATAAACAACTGAAGATGAAGGTAAACGACCAGCTAACGCATCATTAATATCTGTCTCATAATCTGCCGGATGAAACTCAAGCGTCGCAGTTGCACCTAAAATCTCTTTTGCTCTTGCCGTATCTTGAATACCAGGCAGTTCAACAACGATACGATCAACACCTTGACGTTGAACTAATGGTTCAGCAACACCTAATTCGTTAACACGATTACGTAGAATACTTAAGTTTTGTTGCAGAGCATCTTCTTTGGTTGATTTTAATTTTTGCTCAGTCATAGAGATCTGCAGTATAAATTCACTGTTTTCTTCTTTATCACTGAACTGATAACCAGGATTGATTGGTTTAAGATGATCGATTGCTTTTGCTAACGTAGATTCATCGCTAAAGCGTAAAATAACACCTGTTTCATTATTTGCTTTGCGGATACCACGGAAACGAATTTTTTGTTCACGCAGTTCTGAACGAAGATCTTGTACCATCTGCTCTTGCGCTTTACTGACTGCTTCATCCATATCCACTTCCATCAGGAAGTGCACTCCGCCGCGTAAATCAAGACCTAGTTTTAAAGGGGCTCCACCAATAGCTTCTAACCACGCTGGCGTTGAAGGCGCTAAATTTAAAGCCGTTATAAAGCCGTCTCCTAACTGTTCGCCGAGTGTTTCACGCGCAATGAGTTGATCTTCGCTGGAGTTTAGACGAATTAATATTTGTCCATTTTCCAGACTGGCACTTTTAGGGCTGATATTGGCATTTTTTAGAAGATCTTGCACTTTATCTAAAGTGGCAAGCTCTACTTTTGCTCCACGGGTTGCGGAAACTTGAATGGCTGGATCTTCTCCGTAAAGATTCGGAGCTGCGTAAAGTAAACTGATCAACACGATGAAGCCAAGCAGTAGGTACTTCCACAATGGGTATTTATTTAACACGATACTGTCCTTTAATTAGACGCTAAAGGAAAATGAAAGACGAAGCAATCAGATCCCTTCGCCATTTTCTTAGAGTGACTTAAACTTTATTAGATAGATTTAAGCGTGCCTTTTGGTAGGGCTGCGCTGATAAAATTCTTTTTAATAACGATAACGTTATTCTCGTTTAGCTCAATTTGAACATAATCACTTTCAGCACTGATTTTAACCACACGACCAATCAATCCGCCTTGTGTTAAAACTTCATCACCTTTACTAATGTTATCCATCAGATTTTTATGCTCTTTAGTACGTTTTGCTTGTGGGCGATAAATCATAAAATAGAAAATCGCAGCAAAAATTACCATCATAAAAATAAAAGAAAAACCACCTTGTTCAGGTGCGCCTTCAGCAGCTGCATGTGCTTGTGAAATAAATAAACTCATTTGTATCCCTTATTATTTAAAAATTAGTATTATTGTTTTAATCGGTTAATCGTTAATCATTGGTTTTTCTTTACCTATGCGCTTATAGAACGAGTCAACGAATGCGTCTAATGTACCTTGTGCAATGGCATCACGCAAACCTTTCATCAAACGTTGATAGTAACGTAAGTTATGGATCGTGTTTAGACGTGCTCCAAGAATTTCTCCACATTTGTCAAGGTGATACAAGTATGCACGGGTATAATTTTTACATGTATAACAATCACATTCTGCATCTAAAGGGCTTGTATCTTCGCGATGTTTAGCGTTACGAATTTTAACAACGCCATCAGTTGTAAAAAGATGACCATTACGCGCATTTCGTGTTGGCATTACACAGTCAAACATATCCACGCCTCGACGAACTCCTTCAACTAAATCTTCAGGTTTACCTACCCCCATTAAATAGCGCGGTTTATCTGTCGGTATTTTCGGCGTGATATACTCTAAGATTCGATGCATCTCGTCTTTAGGTTCACCAACAGCAAGTCCACCAATTGCATAGCCATCAAATCCAATTTTAGTTAAACCATCAAGCGATACATCACGCAGATGCTCATAACAACCACCTTGAATGATGCCAAACAATGCATTTGGATTTTCCAGTTCATTAAAACGATTGCGGCTGCGCTGTGCCCAACGAAGTGATAATTTCATTGAAACATCAGCTTCTTCTTCTGTCGCCGGGTATGCTGTACATTCATCAAAAATCATAACGATATCAGAGCCCAAATCATATTGGATCTCCATCGAGACTTCAGGCGATAAAAATACTTTATCACCATTAACAGGGCTGCGAAAATAAACACCCTCTTCTTTGATTTTTCGCATTTTTCCCAGACTAAAAACTTGAAAACCACCGGAATCAGTTAATATCGGCCCCTTCCAATTCATAAAATCATGTAAATCGCCATGTTGTTTAATCACTTTTTGACCCGGACGTAACCATAGGTGGAAAGTGTTACCGAGTAGAATTTCAGCGCCTGTCGCATCAACCTCTTCGGGCGTCATGCCCTTTACCGTGCCGTAAGTGCCAACAGGCATAAATGCAGGCGTTTCAACCGTACCGCGTTCAAACGTTAAGCGACCGCGACGTGCGCGCCCGTCTGTTGTTAATAATTCGTATTTCATGGTTTTCCTTATCAGAGAAACAGTCTGATTGTTATTGTAAAATTTATTGTTTATTTTTTAGTTAAAAACATCGCATCACCGTAACTAAAAAAACGGTATTTTTCGTTTATTGCCACTTTATAAGCATTATCAATCTGCTCTTTACCGGAAAATGCACTGACTAACATTAACAAGGTAGATTCAGATAGGTGGAAATTAGTGACCATCGCATCAATTAATTGAAATTCATATCCTGGGTAAATAAAGATACTGGTTTCAGAAAAATAGGGAGAAAGTTGCTTTCCTTTCGCAATGGTAGCCTGCGCTGCACTTTCAATCGAGCGAACAGACGTTGTGCCCACAGCAATAACACGACCACCTTTCTTTTTGGTCGCATTAATTTTATCAACAACCACCTGAGAAACTTGCGCATACTCACTATGCATTTGATGGTCGAGTATATTATCCACTTTAACTGGCTGAAAAGTACCCGCACCAACATGCAGGGTAACAAACGCAAAATCAACACCTTTATGTTGCAGTTGGTCTAATATATTTTGATCAAAATGTAAGCCTGCAGTGGGCGCTGCGACAGCACCCGGATTTTTATTGTAAACCGTTTGATAACGCTCTTTATCCGCATCTTCATCCGGCCTGTCAATATAGGGAGGTAATGGCATATGGCCAATATTTTCTAATATTTCTAGTACACTTTTTTCATTGTCGACATGGATCTCAAACAGAGGTCCATGACGTGCAACCATAAGTGCGTCAACGCTATTTTCTAAACGTAATTTACAACCCGGTTTAGGTGATTTTGAACTGCGCACATGAGCAAGAAAGCTTTTATCGTCTAATACCCGCTCGACTAGCACTTCGATTTTTCCGCCAGTTTCTTTCTCACCAAACAAGCGTGCAGGAATCACCC
>NZ_CEZLMY010000145.1:0-9004 GCF_983033635.1 Psychromonas sp.
ATTTATGGCTTATCCAGCCGGGAACAGAAGAAACGTGTTGATCAACTACTGAGCATCTATGCGCTTGAGCAGAGAGCAAAGCAGCTGGCGGGAAGCATGAGTGGCGGACAAAGGCAGAGGCTCAGTTTAGCCGCAGCAACGTTACATAAACCTGAACTGTTATTTTTAGATGAGCCTACATCGGCTGTCGATCCGGAAAACAGACGTGAATTTTGGGAGCAACTGTTCGATCTTTGTGAACAAGGCACCACTATCCTGGTTTCGACTCACTATATGGATGAAGCTGAACGCTGTCACAAACTGGCGATATTAGAAGCCGGTATTAAACGTGCTGATGGTTCTCCTGATCAGTTGATGAAACAGATGGGGGCACATGTTGTCGAAGTGGCGTCGTCAAATCTTCGTCAGCTTAAGCAGGAGCTGTTAACGCTGCCTGATGTGATCACCGCTGCGCAACTGGGGTCCCGCTTACGTGTTTTGATTAAAAATAGCCACGCTGATCCAGTTGCGTTTTTAAAGCTGCAACAAAATATCGGACCAGCAGATATATTAACTGTGGTTCGTCCAAGCTTAGAGGATGTATTTGTGACCTGTACGGGTGAGGGCAGGCAATGAAGTCTCTATTTAGAATCCAAGCCATTTTTAACAAAGAACTGATCCAGCTTAAACGGGACCATATGACGCTGCGCATGATCATTATCATTCCGTTAATTCAATTACTTTTATTCGGTTACGCTATCAACACCAATATTCGGGATATCCCCGTCGCTGTTGTGGATCACAGCCAGACAGGGTTAAGCCGGATATTAATACAAACTATTGACGCCACTCAGGTGGTTAAATTCACGCAGCACTATCGCAATGTTCAGCAGGCAGAAGCCGCTATTGCTCGCTCTGAAGTCCGTGCCGTTTTAGTTATACCTAAAGATGTTAGCCAGCGACTCGTGCGCCATCAGACTGTCGGGCTAGGCAGTGCTCCTTCTAGCGATCAGGAAACAAGTCGTCCTATTGCCCAGTGGATAGTTGATGGCTCTGATACTATGATCGCCTCGGCGATAAAGAGCTTAAGGGCTATGCCGCTAACGGAGCTGCTCAGTAAGCCTGCAAACCGCAATACACCGACCTTTGAAGTCGCATTGCTGTATAACCCGGAGCAGCGCACTGCGGTTAATATCGTTCCCGGTTTAGTCGGGGTGATATTAACCATGACCATGATAATGTTCACATCTGCTGCCATTGTGCGTGAGCGAGAACGCGGCAATCTGGAAATGCTGATCACCACGCCGATCCGTTCCATTGAATTAATGGTTGGAAAAATTATCCCCTATATGTTTATCGGGGCGCTGCAAGTGACTATTGTTTTGGGTTTAGGTTACCTGCTGTTTAATATACCGATTAACGGTAGTTTATGGCAATTAGCAGGCGCTACCTTACTGTTTATTACCGCCAGTCTCACTTTAGGATTAGTTATTTCAACCATTGCCAATAACCAACTGCAATCGATGCAGATGACAATATTTGTGTTACTGCCATCGATCTTGCTGTCGGGTTTTATGTTTCCTTATGAAGGCATGCCGATCCTTGCTCAATATATTGCCGAAGCCCTGCCGGCAACACACTTTATGCGTTTGATTCGTGGTGTGGTACTGCGTGACGTAGAGATTATCGATATGACCTATGATGTTAGCTGGCTGGCTATTTTCACCCTGGTGGGTTTGCTTGTGGCGTCTTTAAGGTTTAAAAAAAATCTGGATTAGCTATTTTCATAAGCGTTCAATCAATTCTATTCACTTATCTTTACGCTGCGCTTTACCGTTAAAAAACAAGTTTTTAAAAAGGTCATAGTTCAGCAGCAGCTTTGCGTTTTTCCTAATAACGTACATACTGAAATATAATTTATTGATAGCAATTGTTGGCAAATTTTTTTGCTGAAAATTAGTATTATCGGGTATTCCATGCTGTGCCTTGTTGTTAATGGATGTAGGGAATCCCGTAAAGCAGTTATTTTATTATTGATGGCCGGAGGATAGTTCTAAAGCAAGAGATAGACTGGCTGATACACAGCTCTCTGAATTTATTTTCTGTAAATTGTGTTATCCGTCTGTTGTGTTTCTACCTTGAGGATTTATCTGGGATTCACATAATTTGCCGGTCTTTTTTATTATACCATTCTAGGTAAGTAAGTGGTCAATTTAGGCGTAGGAAAAATAAATCATATCAAGGCATGAGTTGCAGTAAATGGTTGTTCCCTTTACAAAACTTGTAACGCAGAGATGGTTTATTTTAACCAGCATAAAAGATCAGATATTTATCTATAATGGTATTATCAGCTGAGACACTGAGGAGTAATGCCGATGGCAAAATATGTTTATTCATTTGGTGAGGGCAGGGCAGATGGCGATCTGTCGCTTCGCGGCTTGCTGGGGGCGAAGGGGGCCAATCTGGCGGAGATGTCTTCGATCGGTTTGCCAGTTCCTCCCGGATTCACCCTGACGACTGCTGTGTGTAAGGAATTTAATGAAGGTGACGGCAGTTATCCGGCAGAGATGCGTGCGCAATTTAAAAGAGCCCTGAAAATCCTGGAAGAGCAGATGGATAAGGGCTTTGGCGATCGGGAGAACCCACTGCTGCTGTCGATCCGTTCCGGTGCGCCTGCTTCGATGCCGGGGATGATGGATACGGTTCTTAATCTCGGCCTGAATGATCAGACAATTGAAGGAGTTATTGCCCAGAGCCAAGATCCCCGTTTTGCCTACGATTCCTACCGGCGCTTTATCCAGATGTACGCCAATGTTGTAAAGGGGATAAATGGCGAAATTTTTGAAAAGCTACTGGAAGAAAAAAAACGCAGTAAAGGCGTCGAGCAGGATAATGAATTGAGCGCTGAAGATCTGCAGCAGCTGGTGGGCGAATATAAGGCCAGTTATAAGCAGGCACTCGGTTGCGATTTCCCTGATGATCCGCAACAGCAGCTTTGGGAAGCGATTACCGCGGTGTTCGGCTCATGGATGAATCAGCGTGCCGTGACCTATCGGCATCTGAACAATATTCCTTCTCATTGGGGGACGGCGGTCAATGTGCAGGCGATGGTATTCGGCAATATGGGGGACGATTGCGCAACCGGCGTTGCATTTACCCGTGATCCAGCGACCGGGGAAAATTATTTTTACGGTGAGTATCTGGTCAACGCTCAGGGTGAGGATGTGGTTGCCGGTATCCGGACTCCGCAGCCGCTTAATAAGGTCAAGTATAAAGAGGGCGATCTGCCTGCGCTGGAAGATGTGCTGCCGGAGTGTTACCAGCAACTGCTGGAGATCCGGCAAACGCTGGAAATGCACTATCGAGAGATACAGGATATTGAGTTCACCATAGAGTCCGGCAAGCTTTATATGCTGCAGACCCGCACCGGCAAGCGGACCGCTCACGCTAGCATCAGAATTGCGGTGGAAATGGTTCGCGATGGTTTGATCAGTGAACGGGAGGCTGTGCTGCGGGTTGATCCTGAACAGTTGGAGCAGCTGCTGCATCCCAGTATAGATCCCGGCGCACAAAAAAACATTATCGCCAAAGGACTGCCCGCATCACCGGGGGCCTGTACCGGCAAGGTGGTGTTTAGTGCCGATGATGCAGAGGAGCAGAACCGCCTGAAACAGAAGGTTATTCTGGTTCGGATTGAAACCAGTCCTGAAGATATTCATGGTATGGATGCTGCACAGGGAATTCTTACCGCTCGTGGCGGCATGACCTCCCATGCGGCGGTTGTGGCTCGTGGTATGGGAAAATGCTGCGTCGCCGGTTGTAGTGATCTGAAAATCGATTATGAAAAACAGTTACTGGTTACCAAGTCCGGTCATACCATCAAACGGGGCGATATTATTACCCTTGACGGTAGTGCTGGTGAAGTGATTCTGGGTGATATGCCGAAAGTGCAGGCATCGGTCAGCGGCGACTTCGGTATACTGATGAGTTGGGCTGACAAGTTCCGCTGTCTCAAGGTAAGAAGCAATGCAGATACTCCCCACGATGCCAAGGTGGCCAGAGAGTTCGGGGCTGAGGGAATAGGCTTGTGCCGGACTGAACATATGTTTTTTGAAGGTGATCGGATTCAGGCGGTACGTGAAATGATTCTCTCTGCCGATCTGGCGGGACGGAAAAAGGCACTGGATAAGATTATGCCGATGCAGAAGGGCGACTTTATCGGTCTGTTCCGTGAGATGAAGGGGCTGCCCGTGACCATCCGCTTGCTCGATCCGCCATTACATGAATTTTTACCGCAGACGGATGATGATATTGCCGAGCTTGCTACGATTACCGGAATCAGCTTTTCCGCAGTGAAAGAGCGTGTCGAAGAACTGCATGAGTTTAACCCTATGCTCGGTCATCGCGGCTGTCGACTCGGCATTACCTATCCTGAAGTTTACGATATGCAGGTTCGGGCGATTATGGAAGCGGCCTGTGAACTGGTTAAAAATGAGGGCTATCAAATTGTTCCGGAGATTATGATTCCGCTGGTTGCTCATGTTAACGAGTTACGGATTCTGCGCGAAAATGCGGTCCGGGTTGCTGAAGAGGTGCTTAGCCGTTATGCCGTTAAGGTCGACTATAAAATTGGTACTATGATTGAGTTGCCACGCGCCGCGTTAATGGCGGACAAGATTGCTCTGCAAGCTGACTTTTTCTCCTTCGGCACCAATGATCTGACTCAGACCACTTACGGCTTGTCGCGGGATGATGCCGGAAACTTTCTGCCCGCGTATATCGACAACGGGGTCTTTCTGAGTGATCCGTTCGTCAAGCTGGACCGTGAAGGGGTTGGTCAACTGGTGAGCATGGCTACCGAAAAAGGACGTCAGACCCGGCTGGATTTGAAAGTTGGGATCTGCGGTGAGCATGGCGGTGAACCTTCAAGTGTGGAATTTTGCCACCATATTGGTCTCGACTATGTATCCTGCTCTCCCTACCGGGTACCAATTGCCCGACTGGCAGCAGCCCATGCGGCCTTGCAGGATGAGTGAACTGCTGCTGTGAATATTGAAGTGCCCAGCTAAATTTTTGGCTGGGCGAGTTATTCGCGATGATAAGCGCGGTGCGATTGGTGAAAGCACACCTAGGCGGGTTAGCAACATTGGCCTGGATAGTGATACGTGGTTAGATTTAGCAAGTAGTTTTGGCAAGGAGTATCACGGCGTAGTTGGCTCACTTGAAGCGCTTGCAAAATTTGCAGCGAATATAGGAAAACGCTGGATATCGGGGAAAACAAAATTGCAGCGAATGCTTCATTAATATCAGTTATTAACAACATATTTCCCTAATTAGCGCTTTGCTAAGGGATACTGATACTTGAATCTCAGCAAAATCTTCATCATTTAGTCCAGCTACAGCAAACACACCATTTTTATAGCGCTATGCCTCAAATACTCGAACATTTATGGATGGTTTGTATCTTTATCAACTTAGAGTTTAAATAAAAGGTTTGGCTGTCCCTGTATTTGCCTGCATTTGCCAATACAGCTAACAGCACTCCCTTTTTTATAGAAAATTATTGTTGATTCATTTAACTCTATTCTTCGCTATTCTCTACTACATCATCCGTAAAGTCAGTCGGCCAGAACTTATAACCTTGAACCGTCGCTTGTGCCGCCGCCCCCCATAAAGCCGATTGATAAATTCTCACACCATCAACATCGTATGAAGTATTGGCTGCCGCTTGTCCTCCTTCATCTTCATTTTTTGCACTGGCTTCAGCACGAGCGCCCGCATCCCAGCCATCTTCAAGAAAACGCCTCATCGCTTCAGCGTCACTATACGCATAGACAAAGGCGACTTCCTTAAAACCAATGCCAGCTCCAACACCTAATGATGCGAAGCGGTAATAATCTATTTTGCCTTTACTATGGAAAGTACAAACGCCACCGCCTGTTGAAGCAGCAAATAAATAACTGTCACTACCTGTACACACCAAATAACCTATACTTTTACTTACCGTAGACTTTGCATCTGGGTGATCATCATAAATATGCAGCAACGCTTCAGCCGTGTCTTTTCTCGCATTCTCTTTTTTGTCTGCCGGGGTACCGCCAGTTGCACAACCTAATAGAAAGATGCTGCTTAATCCCGCTAAAAAAATATGTTTCAACGCCATAATTTACCCCTCAACTTTCATTTGCTAATGAATTTGAGCAAATATGCTCGGTGTAAATATTTAATATAGAACGTTTTTCAAGAAAAGCATCCGTTCCTTAACTTTATTTTAACAATGAACGTAAAATGCCAAGAATACGTTTAGCAGTAAATCCGCTGCTTGATCTCAGCTCACAAAACTCACTGCACTGTATGCTATAAAAGTTTAATAGCAATTCCGTTAATTTAATTATCTATTGAGGGCTGTGAAAATCAATGAAAGCAATGCGTTGATTGTAGTAACTAATTGTTATAATTGAAGAATTAATAATGAAGAAAGCATAAATGAGTAGAATAAAAGGTTTGGCTGTCCCCGTATTTCGTCGGTATTTCGCCGCCCGTATTTCGTACCGTATTTGTACCCGTATTTGTATTTTTGCTCCCCGTATTTGTAGTTGCCCCGAGTCAAAAGAGTGCGGATCACTTATTCGTCAGCTTTGCTATTTTAGGCTGTCGCTAAAGGTTTGCGCTCTATCATGTGGCTGC
This sequence comes from Psychromonas sp., assembly GCF_983033635.1. Taxonomy (NCBI): domain Bacteria; kingdom Pseudomonadati; phylum Pseudomonadota; class Gammaproteobacteria; order Alteromonadales; family Psychromonadaceae; genus Psychromonas; species Psychromonas sp. The sequence continues at coordinate 6,667 of NZ_CEZLMY010000145.1, forward strand.
TGATAATCAAATAGAGCAATGTGAAAGTAAGATCCTTAATATTGCTTTTAGTACTATTATTAACATGATCGCATGTAAATTGTAATGATAACCAATATCAACAGGTTTTCTGGATTTAATAATAGAAGCGGACTTATATTAGCTGTTATCGTTTTTTTCCCAAAAAATCTGCCCTCTTATTCAAGCCGCTGAGTAAGGCGCTTATGTAATCAATATCATTAATCAAGATCATTAATCAAGAAAGGAGAAAATCATGGGAAATTGTTATAACAAAATAGTGATTAATTCACCAATCGCCACTGTATGGAAGACTATCAGCGATTTCCACGATATGTCTTGGGCAGCAGAAGTTATTACCTCTGTAAAAGTTGTCGGCGACAAGAAAGGGGATGAAGTCGGGGCTAAAAGAGTTCTCAATGATCTATTTCATGAAACATTAACTGCGTTAGATGCACAGGCGTTTACCTTTTCATACAGCATAGATGATGGTCCGGGGCCTGTTTCTAAGTCAGCCGTAGAAAAATACATTGGCGTCGTTAAGCTGACAACATCTGCTAACGGTACTCTCGTTGAATGGAGCTCAACTTATGAGTCTGAAAATGAAGGTGAGGTTGCTGACTTTTGTAACCCTATCTATTCAGCGCTATTGTCAGCACTTAATAAAACACTTTCCTAACCCTTCGATAGCGCCTTTAGCGTAGGACTTAAGCTGCTGCGCAACTAGTTCTATGCTAAAGGCGTTAGCCATTGTGTAACCCACAATCAGTGCACAGCTTCTATAGTTAGATTATATCTAATATTGAGGTGATTTATGAGAAACTATATTCGCGAGTCAATTCTACTCCTGGTCATTATTGGCTCATTTATTATGATGATCTCTTTAGATACTATCAGCCAGGCTCAGTCTTATCATGATTTTGCAGATAAAAGAGCTATTTTTGCAATTCCCAATTTTTTCGACGTCACAACAAATATCTTCTTTGCTTTATTTGGGGGGATGGGATTGTATTTTTGTTTAACAAAAAAACAAAATATGGCTCCTTGCTCTTGGATTGTTTTTTTCCTCGCTGTAACAATTGTGTGCTTCGGCTCCGGGTATTACCATTGGAATCCGGATAACAACAGCCTGTTCTGGGATCGACTTCCAATGACGGTTGCTTTTATGGGCTTGTTTATTGCAATTTTGAGTGAATATGTGCATACAAATATTGAAAGGTTTCTCCTTATTCCAGCAGTTTTACTTGGGCTTTTCAGCGTTATCTATTGGGACTATAGAGATGATTTAAGATTTTATTATTGGATACAGTTGATTCCGCTTTTAACCATTCCTGTCGTGATGATTGTATTTAAAAGCCAATATACTCATCAAAGATATTTGATTTTTGCCCTCCTGTTTTATTTATTAGCAAAACTCACTGAAATATATGATAAAGAAATATTCTCTATGCTCTATGAACAATTCAGTGGTCATTCTCTGAAGCACATTCTTGCCTCTTTCGGGCCTTTATCTGTATTTTTTATGCTTAAAAAAAGAGAAGTAAGAACTATTACTGAGAAAACGTCCTCCATTAGTGGAACTTTAAGCAGGTAAATAATTTTATTTAAAGGCTTTGACCTTACCCTAAGGACATAGCTTATTATTAAAATTCACTCGCAGGTAATAAGTGGTTATGAAACGAATATTTAATTTCTATTTAATATTACAACTGTTATTTATTAGTGCTGTTCAGGTGCAGGCTGAAGTCAGGCATACGCCCGTGGTACAACAAACACAAAACTGTGTGTGTAATAGCTCGGTTGATATGAGCAATAATCAATGTTGTTCAACGGCGTCACTTTTATCTTTTGAGTTTGAGCGCTTAAATGCTTTACAAAAGTTACCCGCATTTCAACGCGCTGCTTTTTTCGACACAAAAAATAGTGTATTACAACATTTTCCCTCCCGTTTGTTCCGTCCTCCCATTGTTCTGCTCGTTAGTTAGCAACAAATTTTATTATTTAACTTATTTATGGATGGAAAATTATGAAAAAAATACAAACATTATTACTTAGCTTATCTTTATTCTCTGCTGGTGCGTTTGCAGCCGAAATGACTTTATATAAATCGCCTTATTGTGGATGCTGCAGTGCATGGGCTGAGCAAATAAAAGAAGCGGGATTTGATGTGATCGTCGTTGAACAAGCTAATAACAGTCAAATTCGACAAGAGCACGGTATTACGCCTGAGCTGATGTCGTGTCATACAGCTAACATTGGCGGTTATGTTTTAGAAGGGCATGTGCCTGTTGCGGATACCAAACGTTTGTTAAAAGAGAAACCTGCTATTTCCGGCCTTGCA
>NZ_CEZLMY010000146.1:0-8993 GCF_983033635.1 Psychromonas sp.
GCATCATAAGCAAAAAAATAACGGCCATTTTCCCAACGGTGTTGATTAAGAAAAGCATAGATGCTAGTTGCGGCTTCACTCTCTGAAGCACTAGATTCATAAATTTTTTCAATGGTGCGTTTAAAAGTTGTCATCTCAGCAATCAAATCTTCTTTGATATGCTCCAGCTTGGATTGCTCGTAAAAAGCAGAAATCGAACGCGTTACAGTATCAACCTGCCCCTTTAACTTTTCATCAAGGACAACTGCCAATTTACTCCTTACATTGCTTTCTTCAGCTTTAAGCACTGCATTTTCTGTATTTATTAGAGAGGTGATAAAAAAACCGCCCATTAATAACAGTGGGACGCACAATGTAATGATAAGCTTCGCTTTCATTGTAAATTTCATAAACTTAACCTTATTATTTTACTATTTATTCAGACAATATATGATATATGGCCGCGCATTATATAGAGGATAATATTATTTAAATGCAATTCATTTACACTTCATTGAGATTGATCAAGTAATAACCGTAAAACATTTATGAACATCATGGCAAAATAATCTAAAGACGTTGCATACAAAGAAGTTACTGGCATAGCTATTGTAATTGGGCTCTACTTTTTACTGTACAATGCCAGTCTGCTCCTGCGATATAATCACCATCAAGCCATATCAGAGGAACTGTTACTGGCGTTTTAGAACAAGATGTTTTTTTAGATATAAGATTTACAGAGGATACAATGTTTAACTGGAATAATATTGATACAGTGCTTTTAGATATGGACGGAACGCTATTAGACTTGAGATTCGACAACCTATTTTGGTTGCATCATGTACCCTCTGAAATAGCACGCCAACAGAAAATTTCAGTGCAACAGGCAAAACAGAAAATGGCATCACAATACGATGCTGTTAAAGGTAGCCTGGATTGGTACTGCATTGACTATTGGACTAAACAAACCAAGTTAGATATTCGTCAATTGAAAGTTGATAATGCAGAAACAATCGCGATGCGTGCTGATGCAATCCCATTTCTACAGGCACTGAAGCAGCGAAATATTCAGCGCGTATTATTAACCAATGCCCACCCGGACAGTCTGGCAATAAAGATACATCGCACTGGTTTAGACCAACATTTAGACCATATTTACTCTACCCATGAGTTTGGGCATTGCAAAGAATCACCAAAACTGTGGCAAGCGCTATTAGCGCACCACCCATTCGATCCAAAGCGCACACTATTTATAGATGATAATGAAGAGTTGCTGCTAATTGCCCAACAATTTGGTATCCGCTATGTGCTCGGGATTGAAAATCCTGACTCAGGACTTGTGCATCAAAACTTTGACCATTGTCCGGCAATTCACGATTATGATGTATTAACCAAAGAGCTTGCCGTTACGAAAAGTTAATAGGAATTGACTGTTTAGCTATAATACCAATTCCACTAATTAGATGATCTATTTAGACGCAGGACAAATGGATGAAAGCCAGGCTTTGATTGCAGTAACCAGTTGTTCTAATTGCAAAATCAATAACGAAGCTAGCAGTTATTTTCTTAGCAGGTTATAGCAAATAACCTGACTAAATCTTGTAAAAAAAATGGTTATCCAAATTCTTGGATAACCATTTTTTAATCAATAACCTGAGCAAAGTTTCACGTTAACAAAATCCAGCAAAAAAACTATTTGACCACAGTTAAGCTTGGACGTTTCCCGCTCTTCGGTTTATCAACATTATCGGCAATAGGCTCAGCTGCTTTATCAAGAGCTTGGTAAGCAGGCTCTTCAGGAAAGATAGTCCCGGCACCATTCTCTTGTGCATAAATACCTTCTATTGCATACAAAGGTACATAAACTTGCATCGGTTGCCCGGAAAAGCGGGCATTAAATGCAACAGCATCATCATCCATTGAAAACTGCACCACTGAACGAGGCGCAATATTAAGGACAATTTTTCCATCTTCGACAAACTGCTGAGGTACTTCAACACAAGGTTGGTTTGCATCAACAATGATATGTGGCGTACATTCACTATCAACTATCCAGTTATAAAATGCGCGTAAAAGATATGGACGTTGCACTAACATGTTATTCATAATACCAGCTCCGTTAAGTTAGTTTTCTATTGAAGTACAGTAAAAATTACTCAAGACAACAGATTAATTACAATAAAATCAATAATGAAGCTAGCATCTCTTTTAACCGGCTTAAATGAATAAAGATTTATCGAAATTGGTATTAGATACCTACTCGAATTTCACGTTCAGTTTCAGTCATTGATGCTTGAAAAGATTCACGTTCAAATACTTTAACCATGTAACTTTTGATACCACTCACATTTTCAATACCTAAATCAATTTTCAATTCAGGTAAGCGCCATAACAGTGGAGCCATGTAACAATCAACCAGAGTGAACTCTTCAGACATAAAGTAGGCAAAGTGATCAAATACAGGTGCAATTAACAAAATTGCATCGCGCAGTTTTGTACGGGCAGCATCGGCAGCTTGCAGATCATTACCCATAATAATTTTCACTAATGGATACCAATCGCTTTCAACACGCTCCATCATTAAACGGCTTTTACCACGTTCAACAGGGTAAACAGGCATTAGTGGCGGATGCGGGAAACGCTCATCTAAATATTCCATAATAATACGTGAGTTGTATAAAACTAATTCACGATCAACCAATGTAGGTACATTGTTATAAGGGTTTATTTCAACTAACTCTTCTGGCCAATTATCTTCGTCAGCAAAAGTGATCTCTACATTGACGCCTTTTTCAGCCAATACAATACGTGTTTGGTGACTATATAGATCTGAAGCACCCGAAAAGAGTGTCATTACAGAACGTTTATTTGCGGCTACAGCCATGGAAATCCCCTAATATATGAATAAATTGGTATGTTTAACAAGCAAAAACGGCAATGATGATAAATACCACCATTGCCGATAATTAACAGCTAATATGAAAAGCTGCGATCAGTGAACGTCGCGCCAGTATTCTTTCTTAAGTAAATAGCTAAGAATAAATAAGATGATTAAGAAACCTATTACCCAAACACCTAAGCTTTCACGCTCTAACTTGTTTGGTTCACCTGCATATACAAGGAAGTTTACCAGATCTAACACCGCATTGTCATACTCATCGGATGACATCTCACCCTGTTCATTACTCTGCAAAGCAACAATCTTTTTATGCTCAACACCATCTACCACTGTTGTTTCATAAATAGCCGTTGGAATCCCTTGTAACTCTTCAAGCACATGCGGCATAGCAACATCAGGAAAAACGGTATTGTTTACTGAAAATGGACGTGTTTCATCTTTATAAAAAGAACGTAAATATGTGTAGATCCAATCTGCACCACGTAAACGTGCTTCTAAGGTTAAATCAGGTGGAGCATTACCAAACCATTTTACCCCCTCTTTTTTATCCATACTATTGACCATCAGTTCACCAATTTTACTATCGGTAAAAATTAGATTCTCTTTCATTAAATTTTCAGGAATATCTAAGTCATTAGCAATACGCTGGTAACGTTGGTAGCCCGTTGAGTGACATGCAAAACAGTAATTCATAAACAGTTTTGCACCACGTTGTAACGATTCTTTATCGCTTAAATCATATTGCGCTTTATCTAGGTGTACATTACCCGCAGATGCAAAAACAAGCGTTGGTAACAGTGCCACTAAGGCAATCATTAATTTTTTCATTTGAATGTTAACCTCGTTGGTAGTGGCTTAGTTTTTTCATTTTTGCTGTAGACCCATAGCGCAATAAAGAAACCGAAGTAACCGATTGTGCCAATTTGTGCAATTTTAGTTAATAATGGCGTTGCTGGTAATGCCCCCAACACACCTAATACGATGAAAGAGATAATGAACTGAGTAATATTCAGTTTGTGTTTCCAACTGCGGTAACGCATTGATTTAACTTTACAGCGATCGAGCCAGGGTAAGAAGAACAGAATAACAATCGAACCGCCAAAGAACACAACGCCGATTAACTTATCAGGGATGGCACGTAAAATGGCATAGAAAGGCGTGTAATACCAAACGGGTGCAATATGATCCGGTGTTTTTAGGCCGTTTGCAGGTTCAAAGTTTGGCGCTTCAAGCAGATAACCACCACCTTCCGGCATAAAGAAGATAACCGCACAGAAGAAAATCAAGAACCCTGCCACCCCCATAATATCTTTTACCGTAAAGTAAGGATGAAACGGGATTGCATCGATAATATCTTTCTTGCCGCTATATTGTTTATGGAAAGTAAATTTACTTTTTGCATCGCTAGGTACTGAGCCTTTTTTCTGTTTTATTTCAATACCATCTGGATTATTTGAGCCCACTTCGTGCAGCGCCACTATATGTAAAAATACCAGAACAACAAGTGCTAATGGTAATGCAATAACATGCAACGCAAAGAAACGGTTTAGGGTTGCACCTGAGATAACGTAATCACCTCGGATCCACAGTGTTAAATCATCACCAACAAAAGGAATTGCACCAAATAGAGAGATAATGACTTGTGCTCCCCAGAAAGACATTTGCCCCCAAGGTAATAAGTACCCCATAAATGCCTCAGCCATCAACGCAAGGAAGATAAACATACCGAAGATCCAAATAAGCTCACGTGGTTTTTGGTAAGAGCCATAAATTAACCCTCGGAACATATGCAGATAGATAACAACAAAGAATGCAGACGCGCCCGTTGAGTGCATATAACGTAATAACCAACCGTAAGGTACATCACGCATAATGTATTCGATTGATGCAAATGCACCTTCAGCAGAAGGGTTGTAATGCATGGTTAGCCAGATACCGGTTAAAATTTGGTTAACTAAAATCAGCATCGCTAATGAACCAAAAAAGTACCAAAAGTTAAAGTTAACGGGTGTTGGATATTGTGCGAGATGTTTATTCCACGTTTCCGTCATTGGAATACGCGCATCAATCCAATCCACCGTGCCTGTGACCAATTTTTTAAGCATTAGGCATCTCCTTTATCTAAGCCGATTAGAATTTTTGTGTCACTCACATAATGGTGCGCTGGGATCACCAAATTTAATGGTGCAGGTACATTTTGAAAAACACGTCCCGCCATATCAAATTTTGACCCATGACATGGGCAGAAGAAACCGGACTCAACACCTTCAACTTGCTCAGAGAAGGAGTCGGGAAGATAAGTCGGCGAACAGCCTAAATGAGTACATAAACCAACAGCAACAAAAATTTCTGGTTTTAATGAGCGTCCTGCATTCAGCGCATATTCCGGCTGTTGTGGCTCTTGTGAATTGGGATCGCGTAACTGCTCATTAAGCGTCGCTAATTCATCCATAATTTTTTGTGTGCGAGACACAATCCAAACAGGTTTACCGCGCCATTCAACTCGGATTAACTGCCCCGGCTGGATTTTACTAATATCAACAGCAACAGGGGCTCCAGCCGCTTTTGCTTTTTCACTTGGGCTCCAAGATTTCACAAAAGGTACCGCAACAGCAGCGGCCCCTACTCCACCAACAACAGCGGTTGTTAGTGTCAGAAACTTGCGGCGACCAGAATTAACAGGCGCATTGCTCATTTAACCATCTCCATTGTGAGCTACTAATACCACTGGTAGAAAGCAGTTCATAAAACATAAAACTGGGATGCACTTCAATCCGTTGAAATTACAACTTAGATGGGTGCATAAAACTGTTTGAATTTTAAAGAAACAGCTAATAATTTACAAGCTATTAACATTACTTTTACCAAAGCAGTGAAAGAAAAGCATGGCTTAATTGACCATGCTCTCATTAAGTGGAATATTTATCAGGAATATAGTTAACAATTAACGCTTATTCAGGTTTATCCATAATTGAACTAGCGCTATTCTTTGCTAAACCAGCAAGATCTTTATCAACCCAGAAAAGTGCTTTGCCATCTTCTCCGACTAATAGTATTTTATCTAGAATGCCTTTGAATAATTTCTCTTCTTCATGCTGCTCTGCAACATACCATTGTAAAAAGTTAAATGTAGAGTAATCATGTGTTGTGAACGCGACATGAGTGAGTTCATTGATCTTTTTTGTAATTAAGCATTCGTGCTTATAAGTTTCAGTAAAGATCTCTTTTAAGGATTTATACTCATGGGGTGGCGCTTCTATTGTTCCTAGAATGGGCAATGCACCTGTTTCACTAACATAAGTAAACAGACGATTCATATGCAGCATCTCCTCAGCAGCATGCTCCCGTAACATTAATGCAGCCCCTTCGAAACCGTTTCCTTCACACCATGCACTCATCTGCAAATATAAATTTGATGAATAAAATTCAATATTGATCTGTTCGTTTAATTTTTCAACCATGGTTTTTGCTAACATTTAAGACTCCGTTAAAATTAAAGGAATAAATAAACATTAGACTGTTATACCAAACTAGGTAAGTAAATAATCTAATATTGCGCAGGAAAAATTAATGAGAGCAAGGCGTTTGATTGAGCAATAGCTGGCTATTGGGATTGAAAACAACGAAGTTATCGTTAATTTTAACCAGCAAGATTGATTAGATATTTACCTAGATTGGTATTATGCCGAGCACGCCAAACAACAGGCAAAAAAAAGCCCAGTAAAAACTGGGCTTTTGCAATTCCGGAAACGTAAAAATTAACGTTTTGAGAACTGTGGACGTTTACGTGCTTTATGTAGACCCACTTTCTTACGCTCAACGATACGAGCGTCACGAGTTACAAAGCCTGCACCACGTAATTCAGAACGTAGTGTTTCGTCATATTGCATTAACGCACGAGTGATACCTAGACGGATTGCGCCAGATTGACCAGTAGTACCACCACCTTTAACAGTGATGTTTAGGTCAAATTTTTCAGTTGAGTTAACTAGCTCTAATGGTTGACGAACAACCATACATGCAGTTTCACGACCGAAGTATTCATCGATATTGCGTTTGTTGATAGTGATTTGACCACTACCAGCTTTCATAAATACGCGAGCTGTAGAGCTTTTGCGACGACCAGTGCCGTAGTATTGATTTGCCATTGTTTTATTCCTATTAGATGTCTAAAACTTGTGGTTGCTGTGCAGAATGTTGATGCTCAGTACCAGCATAAACTTTCAATTTACGGTACATTGCGCGGCCTAAAGGACCTTTTGGCAACATACCTTTAACAGCTTTCTCAATAACACGTTCAGGTGCACGCACGATAAGATCTTCAAAGCTAATTGATTTAATACCACCGATGAAACCTGTGTGGTGGTAGTAAATTTTACCTTTAGCTTTATTACCAGTTACGGTAATTTTCTCAGCATTAACAACGATGATGTAATCACCAGTATCAACATGCGGAGTGTATTCTGCTTTATGTTTACCACGTAAACGTAAAGCGATTTCAGTAGCCAGACGGCCTAAAGTTTTACCTTCAGCATCAACTACAAACCAGTCGCGTTTGACTTCAGCTGGTTTAGCAACAAAAGTTTTCATTAAGTTCTACCCAAATTAATGATTTAAAAAAATATGATTATCAAATTTGATAATCAAAAATGTATTTGCCATTCCGTATCCCTTCGAATACGTCAAGCGTAAACAACAGATCCACCATATATATTTTGGGGGGTGGATAACGTGGGCGGCGACATTGTACAGAAAAACAATACAGAGATCACCCTATTATTGTAATAATCAGTGTGTTTCTTTTTTCTGTAAATTATCTTCAATATGATGGGCTTGTTTTAAATAAGTACAACTTTGCATCTCTAATAAGCGCGAAATACAGCGCTGAAATTCAAAACTTAACTTTTTACCAATATAAAGTTGCTCAATCTCCACTTCAGCAGAAATAATCAGTACTACGTGATGCTCATAAAACTCGTCGATCATAGTTATAAAACGACGCGCAGAATCATTTTTCGAGTCATTCATCTGCTTGATATTAGCAATTAGAACAACGCGGTATAAAATCGCGATTTCAATGTAATCCAATACACTTCTCGGCCCTCCACAAAGCACTGCAAATTCAATGCTTAATGTATCGGCACTGTTAGCAATGGTTTTAATCCGGCGCTGATTTATCTTTATCGCTTGCCCGTAAACCTTGTCACCTTGAGCTAGATTTTCAAAACTGAACGCAATCTGCGAAAAAGCATTGTTATCTAATGGATAGTGGTAAATTTCAGCTTCAATCAAACGGCCTAATCGATAGTCGCGCCCGCCATCTAAATGAAAAATATCACAGTGATTGTTAATTAATTCAATCGCGGGTAAAAAACGAGCGCGTTGTAATCCATTTTTATAGAGAAGATCTGGGTGGAGATTGGATGTCGCGACCAGTACAACACCTTGCTCAAAAAGTTCGCTTAACACGCCCGCAATTATCATCGCATCACTAATATCATCAACAAAAAACTCATCAAAACACAACAGGTCGGTTTCCGATGCAAATGTTTTAGCAATCTGTTGTAAAGGATTAACCTGCCCTTCTAACAGTGCCAGTTGTTTATGGACTCTTAACATAAAGTGGTGAAAATGCAGGCGTAACTTACGCTCGCTTGCTAAACTATGAAAAAAAAGATCCATTAAATAGGTTTTACCCCGTCCAACACCACCATAAAAATAAAGCCCTTTTATTAAAGGCTTGTGCTTCTGTGTAATGCCGATTTTTTGCAGAAAACGTGAATAAATAGAGGTTTTGCTATTTGCTATCTCTGTTTGTTTTCGTAAATCCAAATATAAACGTTGTAAATGTTCTATTGCGATTATTTGAGCAGGATCTGCAGAGAAGTTTGATTTTTGTAAATCAGCTTGATACAGCGAAAGTGGTGTCACAAATAGCTCAGTATAAATAGCGGGAAAATTTGACTTGATATTTAACCTGGCAGTAAAAGTTATTCAACATTATTTTGAATTATTATTTACAAGTGAGAAACGTATCGCTGTTTTATCTGCATTTACAGAACTATCATTAAGTCGTTATGTTATACCCATGATACTTCAAGATGCAAAGTCAGCA
>NZ_CEZLMY010000147.1:0-8874 GCF_983033635.1 Psychromonas sp.
ACCGAACTAAGGGATTTCACCTTTAATCTTCTACCGATTTATCTCGGCGCACTGGATGTCCTATCTTTTATATTCCAGCTCCGATGCTCTTTTGATATTCTGTCAGTCATAGTGCCCTGCCTTTCATATCAAGAATAGTAAAGTCTTAGAGATTTATATTTTATTCGAATAATAGACCTACATTTCTAATCGTTAATATAGATAGTCGAGCCCAGTAGCGAGTAGCATTTCTTTGTTTTATTCTATTCTCAAATCAATACATTCCTAAAAACCTCTGGTTTAAACGTTCATTTGCAACTGCGCTGCAACTAGCTGTCTTTTCTTGAGCAAACAGTCCTATAAGACAGACTGTTATAGTCCGCATAGGTTTTTCCTCTTTACTTTGGCTCGAGCAAAGAAGCTTTCCCTACCCTTGCCACGGTTAAACCTATGCGCCTAACCTTGCTAAGCTGTGCGCTATCAATGTTTAATTATGTTGGTTGGGCTCGGTACTGTGATGACTTCCTCTGTTGCTATTGGTTCTCCGCTGTTTTGATCTATTCGGAACAGGTTTATTGAATTGGAATGTTGATTAGCGACCAGCATAAATTGATTATCATCAGTGATTAAAAGATCACGTGGCCATATACCTTTACTGTATACATTGGATAACCACTGCAGATCTCCATTATCAAGTACCTTATATGTTGTAATACTGTTATGCCCTCTGTTAGTGACATAAAGATAGTTTGCAGTTTTATCCAGTTTAATTGCTGCAGCCTGACTATGCACAGTATTGCCGGCAGGAAGTATATTTATGCGTTGTTTCTCGGAAAGATTGCCATCCCCCTGCACTGATAAAACGGCAACTGTGTTAGACAATGCATTGACCAGATAAATAATGTTTTTAGACGGATGTTTTTCAATATGTCTAGGGCCATCACCTGGATTTAACTGCAACGCAGTTTCGATGTTAGTGAGTTTCCCTTTTGAGTCTAATTTATATTTGAATATTTTATCCGCGCCAAGATCAACTGAATATATATACTCGCTGTTAGTTTCACCAACCCAGTGAGCATGATTCGTTACCTGGCGCTCTATATTTGCACCAGTTTCATGATGACTAACTGTCAGCAGGGAGTTCTCATCCAGTTTTCCTGATTTATCCCTACGAAACAGAGAAACATTGCCACTCTTGTAATTGGCAACGCCAAGATAGTTACCGTCATTGACAAGATTAAGATGGCAAGGATATTCTCCTTGCAGATCAAGTTTCTGTGCAAGTTTGAAGTGGTTATCTTGTTGTTCAAAAACAGATATGGAGCCTTTTTCAACTTCATTTACTGCATACAGAATTTTACTGCCTGCTTGATAAAGCAAAAATGAGGGATTTTCGCTTTTTACGACTACTTTTGTTTGTGAAAATTGACCTGAGTTAGGATTTAATTGTAATGAATAGATGCCTATGCTGGCCGTGTCCACTGAATAGGTGCCAATAATAAATTTAAAATTATCCTTTAAAAGTGACTCGGAGGGAGTCTGAGAGCAGGAGATTAACAAAGCGGATAACAGAAATATTATCGGTAGCTTAGCCAGGTTGCGGGTAAATATATTATTAATATTTTTCATCTCATCAATCTCCATTTTGAGTAAACAAAATTAAAAGAGCACTGACTGCGTCCATATTATGATGATCAAATTGACCGTCAGCGATTGGTTATATTAATTAGCTTAGTCTGTTTAATTTCAGCGCACAAATACACTATCGTATTAGGCTGTTTTACATACCAATTTTAGATATTGATGGCTATTAAGCTCAAATTCTTTAATGATTTTTAAATCTGTTTTACGGGTATGCGCCTGGAAAGATAAAAGGTTTGGCATCCATGCCTTATATTCTTTTAAATCATTACATTATACCAATCCGCAAAATTAACTGATCTGCTTTTGTTTTTGGAAGTGCGGTTTTAACCGCGCAATATCATAGGCGCGACTGAAGTCGCACTTCCACAAATAGACCACAAAATTAAAAGAACACTGACTGCGTCCATATTATGATGATGCAATTGACCGTCAGGAAAGATCTAGGATTAAGTTTATTTATAAAGGTAGCCAATTCATCCGTTTTTAAGTCGTTCACACTGGCCCTAAAAAATGAAAAGTGAGCCAAGGCTCAGCTTGCCATAAAACTACAGGCTGCTCTAATGTATTTAATGCTAATTAAGTCTAAGCTAATCTGAAAGGTATTAACTGCTGCAATAGTCATAAATGCTTTGTAGTGAAATACCTATCGATTTGAGCACTCTATTCACACTGGAATTTCGAACAATTGTTATTTATTAATGATAGGAGCATCATTATGTTTAAGAAATTAGTTATATTCATTGCCCTACTGCCTATCTCATGGTCACTGATGGCGACAGAGATTATAGGTAAGATTCAGTCGATATCTACACAGGCAAAGGTCATTCAATTTATCAATCTAAAAAGCAAAGAAGTTGCAGTCATTAAATATAACGAACACACAAAACTTGCAAGTGCAGAGTCTTTTGAAGAGTTGACCGTTAATACTAAATTTAAAGCAATTGTTGATAACAAGATGAACGCCAGTGAAATCAAACGAATTTTGGTAAAACTTCCTAAACAGCAAATTATTGATACTGATCAGCTTGCCGAAATGATTGAGGCTGGAGAGAATTTATTTATCGGCGATGCGCGCCCGATCGGCCAATACAATATTGGTCATCTTCCCGGTGCGGTTGCAACACCAGCGAATGAACTGGCCAAAAACATCACCTGGCTGCCTAAGAACAAAAGCACACCATTGGTATTTTATTGTGGAGGTGTTACTTGTCCATTAAGCCCGAAAGCATTGAAGATAGCGCAACAAAATGGCTACCAGAATGTAAAAGCTTATGTTGAAGGATTTCCTGCATGGAAAGCAGAGGTTTACCCGGCTTATGTTAATCAGGCATGGTTGGAAAATAATCTTGATGTTCATCATGTCATTGTAGATGTGAGAAAAAATCCAGCTACTCATATCAAAGGTGCTGTTCATCTTCCGACTTCTCAGTTAGCAGAAATGCACCAGAGATGGAACAAGGAAAAATTTGCCACTAAAAAACGCACCATTTTTGGTTTACGCGACAAAAAAGCGCCCATAACCATAGTTTCAGAGAGTGGTCAAAGTGAGCAGGCAATCGAAGCTTATGAAATATTAACCTTTTGGAAATTCAAAAAGGTGGCGATATTAAACGGGGGAATGGCGGAGTGGAATAAGCAAAAACGCCCTCTGGCAAGTAAAGCGATTGATACTCATCTCAACTATGTTAAGAAACTTGCAAAAGGTGAAATTGATGAAGCAGCCTTTGTTGCAGCCGTGAAATCAGGTAATGCAACAATTATAGATGTTCGCTCCGCAGAGGAAGCTACCCATGGACGTTTGAAAAATGCTATCAATATTTCACTTGAAACGCTTGAACAAAACTTGGCAATGATCCCAACAACAGGGCTTGTTATTGTTCATTGTAGCGCGGGGGCGAGAGCATCGCTCGCTTACACCACTCTCATTAATAAAGGTTATAAGAATATAAAATTCTTAAATGATTCACTTGAAGAAATTGCCAAAGAAAACGGCATTACTCTGATTTAGAATGGCTTTTAATTATGAATAGTACTGCCAGGCGGACTATTCATAATCATACATTTTGAGAGTAAGTGTTGAGTTCTGCAACACTAGCAAAACACAACACTTGCCCCTCGCCCCAGTGCGGGTCAGCTGGCTGCAAAGTTAACTGTTTTCTATTTTAAAGCCTATTTTAACGGTCACCTGAAAGTGACCTACTTTGCCATCAACAATATGACCACGAGTTTCAACGACTTCAAACCAATCCATATTTTTCATGGTCTTATGACATTCATCAATAGCGTTGCTGATGGCATCTTCGATACTGGTTTTAGATGAACCAACCATTTCTAGTTTTTTATAAGTGTGGTGTTCAGACATATCAAGCTCCTGTATTAACAAAGAAAAACTTATTGTCAGAACTATAGTTGAATAATAATTACTTTACCAAAGTGGTTGATATTGATTGGCAAATGTTGAATATGATATTTGTTTGCAAGCTCCCGCTTTGAACAAACGGGAATGGTCGGTCATCAAACACAAACCTGAAGATATTGATACATGGGCAGATCATCTTAAAAAACAATTCGGTGGCCCTAAAAATGAATAATTGATTCAAATATTAGTAAAAATCTATATAAAAGCGATGCGTGTCCAGAACGTACGTCCTGGACTTTACGTTTTTGACACTAACGTGAAAACAGTGCGCGGATATCCAGCTCTCCATGCTTTCTTATCGACAGACTGACCATCAGACAAAGCGCACCAAGCAGATAAGCAAGTAGAAAATAAAACCATCCGACCTGCGCAAATACAGCTAAAGGCTGCGATGCAGTAAGCAGTGATATCGGCATTGCGCTAATGGCGCGGATAAAAGTTGCGACACCTTCAAAAGCAAAAACATAACTGCTGAGAAGTTTAACCGTATAAGCACCGATCACTACCACTAACAAGGGGGAGTTTATCACCTGCGAAACGGCCAGCAGTAAACAGGCTACAGGCAGCACAGCCAGACTGACCAGCAGCATTTTAGCCACAAACATTAACCAGTTAAGAAGCACGCAAAGTAGCGATGTTTCACCCAAAAGCTGCATTACATCATGACTGTTGGTTAATGAAACAAACCAGAGAAAGAGCTCTGCACTGAGCACCAGAAGCGAACAGATAAGCGGGATTAAAATCAAGGCGAAAGCCAATTTTACAGCATGGGTCATGGCATCTGATACCGGCATACTGCGCCAGAACATCAGACTGCCTTCCTGACGCTCTTTACGGAATGTTTTTGCCAGATACAGTATCGATAAAAGTAAAGAAACAGCACCCGCGCCAAAGGAGATAATCGAGCTCAAGCCCTGCGTAAAATCTGCCGTGTTGGGCGCTAACTCCCCCTGATAATTAAACTGCAGTGATATGTTATTTAATGAGTCCGTATTGAGCACAATAGAGCCCAGTATAAACAGTCCGGTCAGCAGTAAAAACAGCGGTAAACGCGTTACAATTTTATGTTCAAGCAGCTCTTTTTCAAGCATAAATAAACTAGGATGCATTACGCGCCCTCCTTTTGAATGGCAATAAAGATATCCTGCAGTGTCGGATTGATGATTTCCCCTAAGCTTTCCGCTTGAGAGCGATACTGACTTTCAAGCAGCCATTTAGTGCTGCCGAGACCGGCTTTCGAGGCGAGCGGAGACATCTGCTGGATAATCGCCTCATGCTGATGCTGTGCATCGACAATGAAATACTGAGCATGAATCGAATCCATATCGCCCTGTAACACTGTTTCCCCCTGTTTAAGCATCAGTACATCAGTAAGCAGATGTTCGATTTCATTGACTTCATGACTGGCGATAATCAATGCACGTTCACCGTCATGGAACCACTCGATAAGATGACGGTAAAAAGTATCACGGTAGATAAGATCTAAGCCTAATGTTGGCTCATCGAGAATTAATACTTTAGTATCGGTTGCGATAATAATAGATAGATGAAGTTGTACCTTCATCCCTTTGGATAACGAGCTGATTTTTGTGCGCTGTGCAATCTGCGTGCTGCTCAGTAACTGTTTTGCTTTATTAATATCAAAACTCGGGTGTACCCCGCTGGTATAACGTAAAATCTGCGCAACTGTCATCCATTGTGGTAATACATTTACATCAGAAATATAAGCCAGATGCTGCATTAATTCAGCACGCTGGTTAACCGGGTTTAAGCCGCAGACCTGAATCTCTCCCTGATAACTCAGGGATCCCAACAGCGCGCCGATTAACGAAGATTTCCCTGCTCCATTGTGGCCTAACAGGCCAAGCACCTGCCCGGCCTGCAGTTCAAAAGAGATATCTTTGACCGCCACCTCAGACTGGTATTGCTTACTTACATTTGCTGCTCGAACCAATGTTGTCATTTCTCTTCCTCAATCTGTTTCTTTAATTCTTTAATGAAATCATGCACAGGCATATCGATACGTTTAAGCATCTGCACAATATTCGGTATCTCCTGAGTTAAAAACTGCTGTTTTTTTTCTGTTTTCAGCTTTTCAATCGCACCGGATAATACAAACATCCCTTGCCCGCGTTTTTTTTCTATTAAGTGATCATCAACCAGCAGCTGATAAGCTTTCATAACGGTAAGGTGATTGATTTTCATATCAGCCGCAACAGCTCTTACCGAGGGTAATGCTGTTCCTTCTTCCCAGATACCGAGAAGGATCTGCTTTTCTATCAGTTCTTTTATCTGATGGAAAATGGGCTGTTTATCATTCCAGTCGCTCATATAGATTCCGCCGCGGTGTTATACTCATGTATAACACCATAACGGTAAGCTAACCAAGATGCAAATTTTAAGATCGCGGTTTGTTGATCGTATTGCAACAAAAGCGCTGTATTATAAGGAGCTCAATTTTTATAAAGAGGCTGAAAATAGCCGAGGAAGTAAAAGAATTAACTAAGAGGTTTAACCTTTATTCTGCCTGTTTGGCTCAGTGTTCTTTTCAAACTTAACTGCAGAGTAAGCGTCAGTGAAACGCTAATCATCACAAAAATTGCGATAAGAATCACCAACTGATATTTAATGGCTAAGACAGGACTTGCTCCAGCAAGTATCTGCCCTGTCATCATTCCCGGAAGTGTCACCAGTCCCGTCGTCGCCATTGACGCTAAAATCGGCGCTTGTGCTTTTTTCAGTGCCGCAAGAACAAAGGGGCTGGCAGCCTGAAACGGGGTTGCTCCTAATGCGATAGCCGCTTCATATTCGCTTCTACGTTGCTCAAATGCCTCAAATAGATTTTGCAGTGCGACGATATTACTGCTTAATGAATTACCTAATAACATGCCCGCAAGCGGAATAACATATTGCGCGCTGTATACAGGCTCAGGCCGGATAATGGCATAACAGAGCAATAGCATCAGGGGTAATAAACCGATACTTACCCCGCATACAACAGGCATAAATAGGGCACGCTTAGGCAAATTGGCTTTACCGACAATCGCACTGCTGCCGATTAGTATCATCAAGATGATCCAGCCGATATTAACGAACAGGTTGTTGAGCGAAAAAACATATTGCAGATATAAACCGACTAAAATCAGCTGCACAGCCATACGCGAAACTGCAATTAATATCTCTTTCGCCATCGCTAACTGATAATAACGATTAACTAATAGCGGAATAACAAGCACCACTGAAAATAGTGCCAGTTGTGCCCAACTAATCTCTAAACTGTTTTGCATAAATCGTTTCGCTTATTGAAAAATAACGTTAAGACTCAATCTGCTTACGGAAAAACTGTACCATCTCATTGCGGGTGATTAGGTGTTTAAGATGAAAAATATCCTTCGGAAAGAGCAGCTCGATAACACCGGTATCAAAAATACGTTTTACTTCATACTCGTTATGCGCCACATCCTGCTGGTACATATAGTCTAACCAGGTCTGATTGGTGTGGATAATAAACTCAACGCGCATGCCGCCTAAACGTGCAAAAAACTTCATCATCGCGGTTTTATCACTGGAGCCGACAGCCCTGCCCCGATACTGAGTATGCTCGCTTAAGGTATCAGAAATATCTTCGAGTACCATTAAAGAGTTTGCTTTAGAGGCACTGCGGGTAAGGTGTTGCTGAAAAGCTTTAACATCACTCACCGAATCAAGCACCGCCATCAGTCCTAATTCATCATCAACAGCAATCGCCGGGTTCTTCTCATTTTTTCGCAGCAGTTTTAAAACCTTAGCTTCCGGTGGCTTCTTTCTGATCGATACATAAATGGGGGTGTTTTTCTCGCCGACAGTGAAACTTCGGCGTTTAATTAAGGTTAACTTTTCTCCTTTAGCCGGCTGCACTAACTTCGCCTGCTGGGGATTTAAAACTGTCACACTAGTGCAGCGATAATCTTCACTACGGTGCGTAGAATGGAGATAGACTGGATCTAACTGGCCAATTTTCAGATTTGGACTCCATACATAACCATTTAAAAATGCCAGAAAAGCAGAAAACTTACTTTCAATATCCGTTTCACGCTCACGTTGGTCGATACTGCCGGCCAGTGTCATTAAAATCAGTTTACGGCGCGCTTCAAAACGGGCTTTTTTATGATAATCATCGTTAAACATAATCAATAACAGCTCAACAGGATTATTAGTAACCTCTATTTCATTGGTTGCTTCAATATGTGAAGCATAGGGTGAAAGAATTTTATCGATAATAGAATGGATCACCGCATCTGCAGTTCGCGCATACTCATCCACACGACTCTTTATTTCATTAAGATTGCCGTCAATGCCGAACATATTACCTAACAAACGCAGAGCACGCTCACTGCGCTGTTCGCGCAGCGCTTTATCAGCAATCAGGGATTGAATCTGATCAATGCTGTCCACCCCTAAAAACTCAAATATCTGACTGCGCAGCGCCCGATACTTAGTTCTATTATTAGGATCCTTCTGTAAGCGTTTTATCCATTGACGGGTTTGAGCAGAACAACGCCCGGCACTAAGCGAGTGGTCAGATACGGCAAAGGGACCATCCTGCTGAAGAGAAGTAAAAACACTATTTGGAGAAAGAACCGACATAGATCCACCTGAAAACAAATATACCCAAACTACTTGAAGATGCAGATTCAGAGCCTAGCTCGGATGTCAGAATAAGGCACAATATGCAGAGAATGGTTATTCCCTTTTCAAATATTGTAACGCAGTTATGACTTTCGAGCTACGCTCCCGCTGGGCAAGGCGAGAGGCAACCATCTTCAGCGTTATAAAACCTTGATGTAGAATGC
>NZ_CEZLMY010000148.1:0-8851 GCF_983033635.1 Psychromonas sp.
CACTTCATCAACAGTACGATCCCCCACCACCTCGCGCATCACGGACTCTGAAACAGAGCGCAGAGTTTCACTGGGCTGGCGTACTTTAAATAAAAATTTAACGGGATTGGCAATACGGTACTGAACTACCCACTCCACAAGGGCGGCATTCAAATCACCTGTAACCATCTGTGTTTCCCGCTCGCTATCACGAGCAGCAGGACTTTGATAAGGATCACTTGCACCTGGCGTGGTAAAACCAAATTCCTGCTTTAACTGCCGTTTAACCGGAACAATGGTTGCGCGGTCAATGCCCAGTGGAAGTTTAAAATGCAGACCCGGGGGCACCTCTTTCAAGTATTTTCCAAATCGCTGTACAACGGCGACCGAGTCACTTGGGATAGTATAAATAGCCGACCAGACACTAAATCCACTCAATAACAGAAAGAGAAGATAAAAGAAAAAGAGTAAGGCACCGGCAGGATGATCATTCGGCAATTTTTTTTTGCAGTGCGAATATCCCTTCTTAATTAATAAACTATATTCCAAAGGGAGACGCTTATCACGATCCCAAGGATCGCCAGGAATGTCTTGATTATTTCCAGTAGGCATAACATTCGCCTCAGTAGATGGCAAAAAAGTATGCCATCTATTTACTATGGGAGCTTCATCAAAATTGTCAAGAATGCAGCGTTAAATAAGTGCGATATTTGCCCTAAAAGATTTATTAGATAAACCTGTTCCCCTTGTAACAAAGTTAATCAGAGCAATATATTAGGGTTATATATTCGAATTAAATTTTAAGGTGCTTTATGCCCCATTCCGCCTTAGGAAGCTAACTCGCAAACGCCCTCATATAATATGAGTTGTCTACAAACATCGTCGCTCAATAGCAAATCGCTAGTCGACAAACCTTTTTATGATTTCCTGAATTTCTCCACTTTTTTTCATTTTATAAATTTCGATATCAAACTTGATGGAAAAATCTTTCTTAAATGGGAAGTTCTTTTCTGCATTAATATCGGTGTAGCCTAAATATCCTTCATTGCTACCAATAATTTTTGATTCTAAAGTAACCTCTCTCCCCAGTTGTGCATACTCTCCATTTTTCTTCATTTCATTAATAAAGTGCTCAAGTACCATTTTGGAAATGACTGTGCAGGATTGTTTCCCAGCCAGCACTTGTTTTAAAGCATGCAGGGTCGTTCGAACAAAATAGACTTTGATCTGCTTTTTTTTGACCATTTTGTTGAATTTCTCACCCGCTATTCCATCTCCCCTCTGCATTGCAAAAGATAAATCCTGATAATCATCAGGCCAGTTAGAACGGGGAGACTTCAACTTCATGGCATTACAAACCACAACATCAGATTGTGTAACTAATGGCAAAGAATAGGGCCAGATATAAGGACGTTTAGGTTTATCATCAGTCAACCAGTCATGGGCATGGAAATAAGGAGGAAGCATCGCAAAGGATAAACCTTTTTTGAGATAAAGCCTGGCTCGTACCCAAGGCAATTCTATAAATTTAACCGTATATTCAGGCATCCGTGAAACGGCTTGTTTAACTATTTCAGGATAAATACCGGTCACCTTTCCGTCTTTATCATTAAATTTAAATGGTGCAAAGTATCCATCTTCAACAACAATGGTTACTTCTTGAACAGAAAAGGCCGTGGAGGTCAGGCTAATTAAGCATATAAATACAATCATGATAAACTTCATAGTCACCTCACTTTCTAAAGAATATTCTTCCTGCACTCTAAAACCCGCAGATTACCTATCAATATTGCGTCAAACTAACATTTGTTTCTGCTCTTATGGAACAGCACTGAATCCTGATGGATAATCCGGATCAAGTGGACGATAAGCGAATCTCTTCACGCTTGCCACTATCAAACATGGTCAATTCCCACTCCCCCGACTCGGTATCATGTCGCAGGATATAAATACCGTCATCTTCACCGCGCACCTTGAAATAGCGATGATCAGGTAACAAGCAACGATCAATAATTTCACTGACATCAATCGCTTTCTCACGCAGATAAAACGTTGCGGTGATTCAGATCTATACCCAGGCTGTTTCGAACTACTTTTAACTCACGCTGGGGGCACAACGATAACGACAGTGACGATCTTAAACTCAGCCCACCACCTTCACCTGTAGCACCGTCAATTGTTAACATAATTACGTCTGCACTTAATCATTGTTATGGCTGAAATAGCCATGGCGCGCACCCTTTAACAGCTTGTGAAATGCCTCACCATCAACATGCACCAGATGTTCATGATCACCGGCTTCAAAAAAGACATTGGCCAGCATCAATAGGCGTTGATCCTCGAATGTTTCCAGTTCATAGGCCGGGCCCAGTGGTGGAATCGCACCGGATTGGCAATCGCTAAACAGCTTATCTATTTCAGCTTCTTCCGCCAGTTCTAATTCCCGGCCGACCTCCTCGCTTATCGCCTGTAGTTTGAGCCAATGACTGCCCGGAATCACGGCCATGGCATAACCCTGTGCATCTTTGACAATGACCGCCTTGGCAATATGATCATCGGGAACATGTGCCGCCTCAGCACTGTCACGACTAGTATAGGTTTTTGGATGCGGAACCAACTCATAATCAATTTGATGTTCCGACATATAAGATTTTATCGTTTCTGCAATGGACATGATTTTGTTCCTTGTTAGTGATTAGTTCGTATCATTTCACTCACACTCTTTCCCTTTAAGGGGAAAGGCTTGGATTGTACAAACCGGTAACTTTTGTGGTCAGTAAATTCGGCCACGGATTTGTATTCAGTTCAATACGCTTCGTCTGCTTGATTCGAATTAAATTGCGGTCACCCTGACTCAAAGTATAGTAGTTAAACACCAATTCCCCTTCCTTGGATGTGGTTAACCATGTGATTTACTAATCCAGAAATAAATAGGGCTAGGTAAGCCTTTATAAAACAAAAAAGAAGTGAATGACTCAGATTGGCGAGAAAAGATTAGATGCGAGAAAAGTCCGTAACTATCTTGTTTAAGGTGTACTGACTGATACCCGATTCGACAGTTCAATCTGCCAGGCTCAAATTAATCGGGCAAATCTACGCTCAATAACTCCCAATAACGAGCGTTGTGCAAGATTTGATAGCTTCATTGCGAGTGGATCTTTGTCCACACTTTCAGGAAAAGCGTGTTAGTTAAGTCAGCTCGCAAACATCCCAATACTTAGAAGTAAATTTTGGAAGATACTATCTTAACACCGCGGAGGACTGTCCTTCTTGACCGGCCTTGTTAGGTGGCACTTTCCACCTTCTCCCTACCCAGATTTCCTGGCCACAAGAAATACAGCCTTATCTTTTCCAGGTTGCCAGGAATATTCGATAGCAAAACCTGCATCGCTTAGACAAGCTTGCAGTTCTTCCTTAGTGAAAAATTTAACCAGAGGCATCAAACCAAGTAATTTAGCAAATGGTGCGATAACCTTAAGCCAATGCATACTATCTTCTAAGCACACCGTACTACTTACAAATATGCCACCTGACTTTAGCATTTTATATACCTTTGCGATTACTTCTTCTTTATTTTCGAGCAAGTGCAAAATACTGAGGCCTAACACAACATCTAAGGTTTGATCTTGTACATCTAATTCATCGATTCTCAATTGTTCAAAACTGATATTCCCAATGCTTTTGGCATCAGCCTTACTCTGGGCAATCGCAATCATCTTTGATGAAATATCAATTGCATGAATATGCTTCACATAAGGTGCATGAATAATAGCTGTAGATCCTGTGCCACAGCCAATTTCTAGAACCTCCATATCTGGCTGTAAATATTCCCGGGTGATCTCAAGCTTTTTCATATAAGACGCTTGATCTGCAATGGGTTGCTTCGAATAGCGCTTTGAAATTCTGTCCCAAAATTTAGCTGACTTTCCCATCATAACTCCTGACTCAATTGCCACCTAAGGTTGGCAGTAACGGGCGGTTTGATGCAAAACCGCGAGAAACGAATAACGCGGAAAACCGTCCATGTTAACTTGTTAACCCGATTTCTTTGCTCTCGGCTAATACTAAACCGATCACGGTTTTTTGGCCTCGATTGAAGCGGAAACGATATAATCATCGATCTTGCTTCCGGGAACCCATTCGCGGATCATCTTTCTACTTTCATCCCTTGGACTAATGCTAATATCGTTAAAACCGGCCTTTTCAATAATTTGTTCCAGATTATCGATCTGTTGCGCCCCTGCGACGCATCCTGTGTAAAGAGATATATTTTCTCTGATCTCACCGGGAAGTTCTGCCGTAACGACGATATCCATGATTGCCAGGCGTCCGCCTGATTTCAAAACACGAAACGCTTCTCTGTAAACTTTCTCTTTGTCTGTTGAAAGGTTTATCACACAGTTGGAAATGACAACATCAGCAGAACAGTCGGATACGGGAATATTCTCGATCTCACCAAGCCGGAAATCAACATTGTCATATCCTCCCTTGGCGGCACTCTCCCTCGCGTTACTAATCATCTCCGCTGTCATATCGACGCCGATGATCTGACCATTTTCACCGACACTCTTTGCCGCTAAGAAGCAGTCAAAACCACCGCCGCTACCGAGATCGACAACGGTCTCTCCTACCTGCAGCGAAGCAATTGCCTGCGGGTTCCCGCAACCAAGCCCCATATTTGCGTTTTCTGGTGCTTTGGCAATATCTTCCATTGAATAACCAAGATTAGTAGAAGTATCCTCTGCAGTCGGTGACGCCTCTGATCCACAACATGATGAGGGGTGCCAACAGGAACAAGCATTTTTCGACTTTGCTATCTGTCCATAGCTCTTTCGTACAGCCTTTTTGATTTCTTCGACTTCCATTGTTTCATCTCCCTCTTAATGTTTTGTGATTAAACATGGCTAACGCCGTCAGCAGCAGCCGCAGCAAGCTAGCTCTGGCAGCCCTTGTTAAATGATATTTCTCGGCTATAAATCATTACATATTGGCCCAAGCGCATAGGCAATTACCACAATCGCTAGGAGAGCCATAACAACATAAGTTGTAAAAAAGAAGCGTTGCTGCCTGGCCGAGCCAATTCTAACGCCTTCGTGCTTAAAACTTAGAATCTTAGCAGCCTCTCGACCAGCTGTGTCTAGATATATTGCAGCTCCAAATAAAGCTACGAGTGGCCAGGCAGAGCTGCTTATTACCATGAGGACACCAGAAAGCGGCAACCATCCCAATGTTATAAGATCCCAGTACGCAGTGTATTTCTCTGCTCTTTGTAACAAGGGATCAGCTTCATCTGGATCCTCCTGCAACCCTAGTTTTTGGGCAAGGGAGAAATTAACTGATGAAATCAGTTGCCCGACAAATAGAATGCCTGGAAAAATAATAAGTACCCATCCTAAAAATAGCTGCACAGTATCTCCTAGTCGCTCATTTAACAGAGTATTAGTCGTCATTGTTACTAATACACATTTAAAATCTGCTTTCTTGATAAAATTTAGACCATATCAAGTGTTAAAAACAGTTAGTTGGCACACGCGACTTATTAAGAATTAAATTTTGCAGGGGGATTCATTTGCGAACTTCGGGACCCTCGGCCTTGACCGTGATTCTTCCTAGTCAGACAAGACTTCGTGCTTTTCCTGAGTTGAACTTCTGCGAGTTGGCTCATGATGACTGTCTCAGCTTGCTTGCGGATCGGCTAGGTTTGTCATCTCAACACCATTAGGTGTGAAATTCGTGGCCAGGAAGGCAGAAAATTACCCATGTCTTTTCCTTGCCTATAATATAGTCGCTGACTAAAATTAAAGCAGTGTATACAATGAGCAGATGGAGTAGGTTATGCAACTTGAGTTAATGCCAAATAGCGAACCTGAAAAGGGGCCTGATAATCAGGTGGCTCAAAATGGATCGTTGCTATACGACGGGCCAGAACGCCGCAAAGGGCAACGTCGGCAGACAGTGGATCGTCGAGAAATGGTACGCTTTGAGATCAAAACCGATCGCCGTCACGGGCTAGAGCGACGGGGTGATATTAAATTATGGAAAGGACGAAATTTCTGATTCAGACCCTTTTAATGGTCTGCTTTAAACGTCTGTGCTTTAAAACTTACGGGGAATTGCTAGCACTATCAACCAGCGTCAATCAATTTTCACACGCCATCAGAATTCATTGGATAGCATATTTTTTACGACTTAATCTTGCGCGGATTTTCTTCATTGCTTGAATCACACGCCCCTCTATTACCGGAAATCCCAGCCCCTTTACTATGAATTTAATCTTACTCACTTCAATATAGAGTATGTGAAGTGGCATAGTTAATTTGCTCATATTTTTAGAGGCATCTGTAAATCATAAGGTGCAATGTGCCCGAAACTAACTAGAAAACCTAAGTCGCAAAGCGACTTAAAGTAAAAGCTCGTTCATTTCTTATTAACGCTGAGTTGCCTCAGACTTCCTAATGTTAAGTTAGTCCCTACCTAAACCCGTTAGACCTCGTGATTATCCGCAGTGTTGGACAAAGGTGCCGCTGATTTAAGCAAAAAATGAATCTTGTAAAATCGACACAAACTTCGAAATATTTTTATGCTGCTCATATACGGCTCTTTCCCCCAGAATTCGACACTTGAATCTTATCCGCCGCAGGTATTTCAGACCTAACTAATCTCACCAGGTAAAACCTTAGAGTACAAATCATGCAAGTGGATAAATGCAGCATTAAAATAGCAACAACGCCCTGCAAACCCAATGATATTTGAGTTTTCATGAGGAGATTGTTAATATCCTTCGCTCGATTTTACTTAGTGGCCTAATTACTTTCATTTCTCAGGACCATTTCGTTTTTATTTTTCAATTAAAAAGATATTAAGAACAAATATTTGAGTACCATTTATGGATAACACATTAAATAAATACAGTATAGAAACGACTGACTATCATGTTGGTCAAGACAACATTCAAAAGTGGGGTTTCGATATTCATAACCCCGTATTCGGAATAAGCGCAGGTCTTATTTTCCTATTCCTTTCGACACTTCTAATCGTCGATCCCAATACCGCTAAAGAAGCATTAAACAGCCTAAAGAACGGCATCATGGAAGATTTTGATCTCTTATTTATGTGGTCAACCAACTTTTTCTTGATGTTCGCTTTGCTATTAATGCTGTCGCCGTTTGGTAAGATCCGTATCGGCGGCAAAGATGCCGCGTCGGAGCACTCTACGGTTTCATGGCTGGCAATGCTTTTTGCTGCCGGTATGGGTATCGGCCTTCTGTTTTGGGGAGTAGCGGAACCGACTGCTTACTTTACTGACTGGTGGGGCACACCATTTAATGTAGAGGCGTATTCGCCGGAAGCGAAATCACTGGCCATGGGAGCAACCATCTTCCACTGGGGTATCCACGGCTGGTCTATCTACGCGATTGTCGCGCTCGCGCTGGCATTTTTTGCATATAACAAGGGCCTGCCGCTGTCGATTCGTTCTGTGTTCTACCCGATCTTTGGCGATAGAGCCTGGGGCTGGTTAGGTCATGTAGTCGATATTATGGCGGTACTGGCGACCCTGTTTGGTTTGGCAACTTCTCTTGGTCTGGGCGCACAGCAGGCCACCAGCGGTATCAACCACGTATTTGGAACTGACGGCGGCATTGGTATGCAGCTTATGATCATTGCGTTCGTGACTTTTATTGCCATTTTATCTGTTATTCGCGGCATCGAAGGCGGTGTTAAAATACTGAGCAACATCAATATGCTGTTTGCATTAGCCCTGCTGGTGTTCGTTACTTACGTCGGCTTTGATATTGTGAAGGTCTCGATTCCAGACACATTTATGGCTTATGCAGAAAACATCATTGCTCTGAGCAACCCTCATGGTCGTGAAGACACGACATGGATGCACGGCTGGACAGTATTTTACTGGGCATGGTGGATTTCATGGTCACCATTTGTAGGCATGTTTATTGCTCGTATCTCGAAAGGTCGTACAGTACGCGAATTCCTGTTTGCAGTGATCTTTATTCCTACTTTAATGACCATTATCTGGATGGCTATTTTCGGCGGCATTGCTATCGATCAGGTGGTCAATAATATCGGTGAACTGGGTGCTAATGGTTTGACTGATATTTCGCTAACCTTGTTCCAAGTATATGATGCACTGCCGTTCGGCTCAGCAATTTCGGTCATTTCGATTGTGTTGATACTGATATTCTTCATCACCTCTTCGGATTCAGGCTCACTGGTAATCGACAGTATCACTGCAGGCGGTAAGATAGATGCGCCTATTCCACAGCGTATTTTCTGGGCAACGGTAGAGGGGGCCATCGCGGCAGTTATGCTTTGGATTGGCGGCAAAGAAGCACTTCAGGCGTTACAGTCTGGCGTTGTTGCGACTGCCCTGCCATTCACCTTTGTTCTGTTATTGATGTGCGTTAGCCTGATTAAAGGTTTAAACAGCGAACGTGCTTTATACAAATAACGACTAACAATAAAAAGATCGATCGTTTAAGCTGATTTAAATGATCATAAGGTAACTTCATAATCGGTCCCTAGCCAGTGCTTGAGGCCGATTTTTATTTTGTAACCACAGAAAATCACCGGGTTACTCGTGGATGAATGCTTAGCGCAAAATAATTGTGCTGATGGTGTACGGTTTTTTCCGAAAAAAACCAGATAAATTAAATTACGGCACGACATTAGCGTAAATAATCTATCTCGCTTTGTGCCCTTTTTCGTCTCAGAAAGCTAACTCGCAAACGCCCCATTGCGCCTTACAAACCAACAAGTCTATGGCCAATTTTACTTAGTCATAACACTTTAAAATTAGCAAAAAAAAAATGGCAAACCCGCAAAGGTTTACCATTCTCTTAAATATTAATTCAGC
>NZ_CEZLMY010000149.1:0-1038 GCF_983033635.1 Psychromonas sp.
GAATCCTATGCCAAATATCAAGCGATTTTCAATGTCAAAATAGCGCGTATCGAGTCATTGGAAAATTCCCTTGTTAGCCAAGAAAAAATGAAAGCCGATACAGAAAAAACCATCGCCTTAACGCGTAAAGCCCGATTGGAAGCCGATAATTTAAGCCGAGAAGCTGATGGTGGAAAAACCCCGCTTGATGAGATTTATGAGGACATTTTGGCGATGAACCATAACGGCATGCTAAATAAATATTGATTGTCACAGTATCTTCGATTGGCCCGAGTATTCAATATAGCTTATTCTGGGCTCGGCTTTTATTTTAATGAAAGCTATTGCTCAAAATAACTCTGGCGTAAGTTAGGAGAAGGATAGTAAACAACAATTCAACGTTGAAAATGAATTTTGCTCTTACATGGGGGCGTTCTTCACTGCTCTGTTATTGCTGTCGACTCGGTATTACAGCTATGTACATACTGAAGTGCATTAGTAAAATGGCTAGGCTTTTAGAGTTATTTTGCAATTTTTTGTAAGGCGCTTTCGCCCCAAGCGAGTTAGAAACTAAAAATATGTGGCTAAATTAACTTGGCTACTGCGATGCTCGCTTTCGGGAAAAAGCGAGCATCACTACAACAGCCTAAACCCTCACTAACTCGTTAGCTTTAAGATAGAGTGACGGCATTACTAGAGAGTGATTAGTGCCGTTTTTTTATTGATAGTTAAGTGTGCTTGGGGCACACAAAGTGCCTTAAAAAAATATGGCTAAAACGGCTCTAAAAGCATGACCATTTACTAAACCACTACAAGACGTATGACAGTTGATTTAGTTGAACGTGCATTGCAAATGGCGATTAACATCAGGCAGCCCAAAGCTGGGATTTCTGGTAAAATTTGCTATCTATTTAAAAGACAAGCTATGATTACATTTGTAGTTTCGCTAGGACGCATTAATAACAGCTTTTTCTTCTTAAACAAGGCGAAAAAGCTCAACAAACCGGTTTATATAATGAAAATTTTTAGTTTTTTTATTCCATTTACAGCCGCTGTAAT
>NZ_CEZLMY010000149.1:1048-8815 GCF_983033635.1 Psychromonas sp.
AATTAGATGCTTTAGTAGAAAAAAACAGAAAAGATTATTTTGAAGAAAATTATCGCCGCTTCATTCAGGTTACGGAAGAAAGTCTGGCGCTGCGAAGAGATGCGCAGGTTTTTTTTAGCAAACTACATAATAAACTCTCTACGAATACGCATCTTACCTCTGCAGATCAGCAAGCCATCAAACGACATATCGAATCGTATAAAGAAAACCGAGTAAAATTAAACTACTTTATTAAAACTTACCTTCCTTATACGAATCCCGAACTTGAAATTACTTTTCCTACTCAAAGTGCAACACATGGTGTAGCCGATAAAGGTATATTTAGTTCATCTGATGATGCCGACTTATATATCAACCCAAGAGATGACGCCGGCCGCTTATTAATATTGGAAAGTAAAATGTGGCTGGCATCCAAAATGATGCTGTTTGATAATTATGTGGTGATTTTAGTTCGTTATCTTAAAAATGAGGATCTACGCCGTCAATTTGATATTGAAAATATTGACAGCGAAAGTAAAAAATTTCTGGAAGAGGTCATTAATGAAATTCAAAGCGGTGAGCCTTACGAGCAGACCATACGTATGATTAAGCTTGTTCATCTGTTTCGTGATTTTGAAAAAAAGCATGCAAATGCAGCCATATCTTTAGATAAAGACAATCTCTACCTGAATAACCTCCTGGACGGCAGTTACGCTTACCATAGAATACCAGAGCTAAGCATAGGCGATGAAATAGAAATAGGTTTGGCGATCACAGGCAATGAATTTTTTGATGATGTCGATAGTCTGACAGACGCAGCAATAAACGAGATCAGTGGATTATTTGGCAATGTACTCGGTTTATATGAAGAGCGTTCGGGTAAACTGATTAATATGACAAAATCCGAGCAGAATGGTATTACCAGCAAGCTTAATATTCTTGATATTGTATTTGAAAAAACGCCGTTTAGACTCACAGATAACTTTATTCCTGGTCATTGGGGGCATGTTGCAATCTGGGTTGGCGGACAAGCTGATATTCCTGAGTTAAAACGCCTTGGTGTCTGGCAGAAACTGCCTGAAATAGAAGCGAAAGCAAGAATCAAACATGATTATAAAGGTTCTTCTTTTCAAAATATGATTAAGCAGGACAGAGGTATTCTAGAGGCTTTACGTGATGATGTTCAGCTTAATACCTTTGAGCATTTTTTGAATATTGATGATCTGGCTATTATCAGGAACCGTCAGTTAACCGATGCACAGAAAACTAAATATTTACTGGGTGCGTTTGCACAAATAGGCAAGGAGTATGATTTTAACTTTGATGTAGAAACGCCGAATAAGATTGTCTGCTCAGAACTTGTTTTTCGAGTTTATGATGATTTTAGCTGGCCGGTTGAAGAAACCATAGGACGTTATACCGTTAGCCCTGATCATGTAGCGGCTCTAGCCAAAGACAAAAAATCTCCCTTCCAACCTATATTGATTTACCACGATGGCAAGATGCTGCCTGAAAGTTCACTGCAGGCAAACTTTAATGCTTTGCTCAACGGTCAATATGACAAAGTTGTTTATAAAAATTAAGTGCTAACCTGTTCTTTCCACTGCTAGCCAGCTTAATTAGCTGGTTTTTTTTTGTTGAAAAAAGAAAACCAGCCTCTAAATAAAAGTGTAATACCGTTCCGCTTAATATTATGTTCTGTTTTAGGAAGTGAGGCTTCAGCCTCGCTCTTATATTGCGCGGTTAAAACCATACTTACAAATAAAAAACAGACCAATTAGTTTTTGGTGTGGCTAAATTGCATACAAAACAATTACTTGTGACAATTTGCTTGCCGATTGTTTTAAAATTAACCGAATATGAACAGCCAGTTCATTTCAGGTAAAACCTGCCCCCCTTATGATTCCCTCATGTTGTTGAAAGCAACACTTTTTAAAATCAAACAGAGGAACTAACCATGAAAAAATTACTACCTTTAATCGCACTGCCTATGTTATTTGCTGCTAATGCTAACGCTGCCTTTGTCGGCGCTCAGGCTGCAAACAGCGGTGCACCGCACACTACTATCGCGCAGTTTAAAAGTGAAACAGATGTAGGTGAAAGCAGCGGGTTGTTCGATATGGTGCTTACTGGTGCTAAAGCCGATGAAAAAGAGTATGTACTCAAGGGACATATCCAAAACCAGATAGACGGTGACAGCTATACCATCATAGATGACACAGGCAGCATTATCGTAGATATCAATACAAACCTGTTTAACGGTATGGATGTTACACCGCAAGATACGGTGGTGTTCTATGGCGAAGCGGATTACGAAGAGGTCGGTTTGACTTTTGATGTAGACAAACTGCAGGTGATCAAAGCCGGTTAATATCATGCCTAAAAAACGGAATAATAACTGCCGCTGTTTATTTAGAAAAATGAATGCAGGATGAACAATGTGTTCACTTCAGGTAAAAGCAGTACCGTTTAGGGTAACTCCCTGTTGTTGATAACAACCATTTTAAAACTTAAACATGAGGAGCTAAACATGAAAAAATTACTACCTTTAATCGCAATACCTGTGTTGTTTGCTGTTAAAGCGAATGCTGCTTTTGTTGGTACACAAGCGGACTACAGTGGTATGCCCCATAGTACTGTCGCACAGTTTAAAAGTGAAACAGATATAGGCGAGAGCAGCGGCTTGTTTGATTTTGTTATCACTGGTGTTAAGGCGGATGAAAAAGAGTTTGTCCTGCAGGGCAATTTACAAAGCCAGATCAATGCTGACAGCTACATTTTTGCTGATGATACCGGCACTATTGTTGTCGATATCAATGCGAACCTGTTTAACGGCCGTGATGTTACCCCTCAAGATACGATTATGGTTTATGGTGAAGCGGAGTACGGAGATATGGGCCTGACTTTTGACGTTGATAGATTTAGGGTAGTAAAAGTAAAATAATTTATTGTCACTAAGACCCAGTAAAGTAGATCTTAGTGACTAAGGTTAGACTATGTAGATTAATATTTATGATTAAATCAACAGGTTGAGCCTGTTTTTTGAATTGACTGCTGCTCTTTATAGCAGCATATTTTCCACAACCAGAATAATACAAATAGGCCGCCAATTGCAGAAACTAAGTGCTTCAGAGTATGTCCACTTATTAACGTTAAGCTGTTAAACACTTCCTGATCAAAAGCTTCCAATATTTTTGCCAATGCATACCAAATAAACATGGCAGTTAGCGGCCACTTTTTTACCCCTTCCGCACTAAACAGCATCATAATAAATATCATTAAGAGTAGCGGCAAAAATTGTACTAGTGCATAGAACCGTAAGTCCCCTCTACCAATGGATTCTGTCAGCCACCAATAGATAACACTTAATACACCAGCAGATATCAACCAAGGTAAAAGCTTTACACCGCTTTCTTGCTTAACAAAAGCCGACACTACCAGTGAATAAAGTGCCATAAATGCTATCGTCATTGGTATTCTGTCCCAAACCAGAGTTAAATTATTGGGAATATAATGATAATAAGCGGAGCCAAAAGCGACTAAACTTACCCCAATAAAAAATAGTAGTGCGCCATTAAATAGAGATGACAAACTATCTTTATTTTTTACACAAAAATAAATTCCCAACCCGCCAACTATCAAGAAAGGTAAATTAGAGATAACATTCCAAAAATTGCTAATACCACAGATAAAGCGGGTGTCAGCAAACACGTGGTAGTGAGGATCTTGAGGGTGAGCAGGCAGTAACAATACTCCGAAACACACAATGGCTGTAATTAACCATAAATAATATCTATTTTTAACATTTGCTATTACAACTCTGTCACTCATTCCCTGCCGCCTTTAATTACTACACAAAAACTAGATTTACAGAAATTTTACCGTAAATAATGAAAAACCATACTGCTTTAAGCAAAAGTAGAGTAGTACACCACAAAGTAAATATACTATTACAACTCCCGTAACAGACTACATTATTGTTCTATGTGCTTATTAAATCACATGCTTATGCACTTTACGCCGGCAAACTAATAATCGATAAAAATTTACCTCACAGGCACGAAGTTAAAGAAAAAATTAGTACACAATTAAGAGTTGTATATTACATTGATATCATTCGTGTTCTTTGTGTAACGCACAACTTCTCTGTCGCTGTGTACTTCGCAGCTATCGATGATATGGCTTAATTCACCTGTCAAATCTTCAGACTTAAAATATTCCCATCTAAAACAAAAAGCATAACAAACTGTTTTTATTGATCTTTTGTACCTTTCTTGATTTTTGTTATAAACATGAATGGAAAATGAATGTTCCATTCACTTCAGGTAAAAACGCAGCCCCTTATGATAGCCCCATGTTGTTGAGAGCAACGCATTTAAAACTTAAACCTGAGGAAATAATCATGAAAAAATTACTAACTGTCATCACACTGCCAATGTTATTGGCTGCTAATGCTCACGCAGCTGCTACAGTTGCTCAAGCTGCTGAAGAGGGAACAACAATAGTCGCTTCTAGCACTAAACCGCTTGGTGCCACG
Organism: Psychromonas sp.; assembly: GCF_983033635.1. Taxonomy (NCBI): domain Bacteria; kingdom Pseudomonadati; phylum Pseudomonadota; class Gammaproteobacteria; order Alteromonadales; family Psychromonadaceae; genus Psychromonas; species Psychromonas sp. The sequence continues at coordinate 5,565 of NZ_CEZLMY010000149.1, forward strand.
CGGCAAATCGCACAATTTATTGTAAATACAAAACAATCAGATATTGCGCCAGAGTATTATGAACATGCTAAAACAGCAGTATTAGACTGGACTGGTGTTGCATTAGCAGGAGCACAAGATCCATTAGTGAAGAAGTTAGTTGAGTTGTCAGAAGATCTAGGTGGTGCACAACAAAGTGGAGTTATTGGCTACGATATTAAAGTATCTGCAACTCAGGCCGCATTAATTAATGGTGCTGCTTCTCATGCGTTAGATTTTGATGATTCGCACTCTGTATTCCGCGGCCATGCTTCAGCTTCTATTGTTGCTACGGTGCTGGCATTAGCAGATATGGAGCATAAAAGCGGCAAAGATATGCTAGCAGCTTATTTAGTGGGGTTAGATGTGGGCATTACCGTCGCCAAATCAGTAGCAAATTCAATGTATACACAAGGTATGCATAACACATCTGCACTGGGGATCATCGCATCAGCAGCTGCTGCCTCTCACCTTCTTGAACTTAATGAGGAACAAACGGTTAATGCATTAGCAATTGCGACGACACAAGCATTTGGTCTTAAGAGATCGTTCGGAACAATGAGTAAACCTTTACATGCAGGGCAAGCAGCTGAAGCGGCCGTAGAAGCAGCACTTCTTGCACGTAAAGGGTTTACAGGAGCATCAGACATACTTGAAGGACCTAATGGTTTATTCGCTGTATTTGGCGGCTTCAATAATAAAGAAGCGCTGACTACAATGGGAAAAACCTGGGGAATGACGAACCTTTCAGTTAAATATCATGCATCTTGTCACTGGACTCACGGCGCAATCGAAACAATGCTTGAAATTGCAAAACGAGATGGTGTTAAACCTGAAGATATTAAATCTGTCGAATTTGCAGTGAGTCCAATTGCAATAAAAACAGCAGGTGTCTATCACCCGCGTTCTGGTTTAGAAGGAAAATTCAGCATTCCTTATTCTGCGATGAATGCAGTGGTGACAAGTAAAACAGGTATTCAAGGGTTTACAGAGGAGGCTGTTAAAGACCAAAAGGTTGCTGCTTTAATTGATAAAACGAAGATTGTGATCAAACAATATGATGACTGGTTCTATACAGAAACAAAAGTGATAACAAAAGACGGCAAAATACATACAGCAGCAGCAAATGTGTTTGAAGATTTACCAGGTTTAGAAGAGAAAAGAGAGGCTGTGACTAAAAAATACACGGATCTTGTGACACCTATGTTTGGTGCTGAAAGAGCAAAGGAAATTGAAGATATGCTGCTTTCACTTGATAAAATCAAAGATGTTAATGAGCTTAGCAGCCAAACGGGGTTCCATTATGTTAACAAGTTTTCTGCACGCGGCTACACACCTAAAATGTTTGGTGCTGAAAGAGCAAAGAAAATTGAAGATGTTAATGAGCTTAGCAGCCAAACGGGGTTCCATTATGTTAACAAGTTTTCTGCACGCGGCTACACGCCTGAAAGCTGGGATTAATCTTGAGGCCTGTTAGTCGAAAGAAAAATTAGGATAAGATTTACCATATTAAGCCAGTGTAATTACACTGGTTTTTTTATGTTTATTTGAAAAATAAAATCAAAAAAACAATATAAGGCAATGTTTTTTAAAGTGAATGTGTAAGGTGTTATAAATATAAACCGAATATGAACAAGTAGTTCATGCCCCGTAAAAACGCCTCAGCCTATGATAGCTCTATGTTGTTAAGAGCAGCCGTTTATAAAACTAAACCAGAGGAACTAATTATGAAAAAACTATTAACTTTAATCGCACTGCCGCTGTTATTTACTACTGGCGCTAATGCAGCTTTTGTCGGCGCACAGGCAGTCAACAGCGATGTTCTACACACCACGATTGCACAATTTAAAAGTGAAACCGATGTCGGTAAAAGCGGTGGTCTATTTGATCTGGTGCTGACCGGCGCAAAAGCCGATGAAAAAGAGTATGTGCTGAAAGGCCATATCCAAAATCAAATTGATAATGATAGTTACACAATCAGCGACGACACCGGCAGCATCATTGTTGATATTAACCCGCGACTGTTTAACGGTGTAGATATCACGCCGCAAGACACGGTTGTGTTTTATGGCGAGGCGGATTACGAAGAGGTGGGTCTCACTTTTGATGTAGACAGACTTGATGTCATCAAAGCTAATTAACGCTTAAGCATTAGGCAGCCGTTACAGCACACTATGCTGCATCAGCTTCCTTTTTATATAAAAGAAGACATGCTTACATCAATAACAGAGGGGTAGTAAAATGATGATACTTATCTTTATCGCTATTGTGATAGCAGTTACAGGAATGCTATGGAGTACCATTATATATCTAATAATGGAACAGGTTAATGAGTGGCTGCCATTGGCAAACACTGCAGGTAGTAAATCCGAACATGTTTACATTAGTTATTAAAGAAAATAAATAAATGCTTAACCAAGGGTAAATAGATGCTGATTTATGATAACCCCATGTTGCTAACAGCCGTGTTTTATAAACTTAAACCTGAGGAACTAACCATGAAAAAATTTCTAACTGTAATCACACTTCCAATGTTATTCGCTTTTAACGTTAATGCTGCTCAAATAGAAATACCAGTAAACCAAGGAGCTGACAGCTTTATATCTGAATTGGCTGAGTTAGCGATTATAGTTGAACTCGAAGATGAAGAGGATGATTTCGATATAGAGTTTGACTAAACCAATTGTGATTGACTATTTTAAAGCGAGTAATTAAAAAACTAGGTATTAAACTCCTGATTCACCATTAAAAGCCTGTTCATATTATGCACTGGCTTTTTTTATCTATATTTTAAGTGTTTCTTTTCCCGAATATAAATGCCTAAGTTGCTGCTGTTAAATAATGATATACCACATAACCATATGGATGAATGGAAAATGAACAGGTGATTAAGCCGCTGTAAATCTGTACCGGTTTATGATAGCTGCATATTGGAAATACATCATAATTGCTTAAAGAGGAATTGATTATGTTTGAACTACTTTTTACCATCGTATGTGAAACTATCTGGCTTAACCTAGTAAACTTTGTGACTGATTTATTAGCTGTAGGTATTTGGGCATAATCGAGATTTATTTCAGCATTAGATCATTGCATTTTTATAAGTGAGATTAACGCACCAGTCAGAATAGACAAGACGACTGCGAGAGGAGGTTTTACTGCTATCACCCTATAAATATGTTTTTTATCATCATTAACAGCCAGTCCATATTATGTACTGGTTTTTTTATGCC
>NZ_CEZLMY010000150.1:0-8762 GCF_983033635.1 Psychromonas sp.
TTATAACGGTAAACGCCCACATTCAGTTAATGGGTATTTATCACCTATTCAATATGAGAATAAAGTCGCTAAGAAAGTGTCCGGTTTTTATTGACCATTACAACCAGATCCTAATGGCACCCCAATTTGTAGATTTGTAAGTTTCTACGGGGGCGAAAGCGACTTGGTTTTTTGACTCAATTTCGTGTTGTAATTTAATTTGTTTGGCCCGCTTCGGGAAAACGCGAGCGTTATTGTTTTTACCCAAAATAGATAAGTTATGGAATGGCACGTTTAGCAAAAGCTTTTAATTTCATTACCAGTGAAACTGAATTGAAAAAAGCTATTTCATAACACCCTCAATTAGTGAACAACTTCTATAATTAGATTATGTCTAATATTGAGGTGACTTGTGACTAAGAAAAAAATTCAAACATGCACAGAAGAGTTTCGTAAAGAAGCTGTTTTACGTGCTGACAAATCAGGTAGTAATGCCACGAGTGTTGGCAAGGAACATGGTTCGTTTGAGATAGAAGTCATCAATCAGGTTGTAGTACTTAGAAGTTTTGGAGCGTGGAACGTAGAAACTGCTATTCACATGCGCAACGATTTCCAACAAATTGCGTCTAAAATTGCTAATCGCCCTTGGGCATGTTTAGTGGATTTGCGAAGCTGGGAACTAGGGGGGCCTGAAATTTGGAGTCCAATAGAACGGCTAAACATGTGGTGTGACCAGAATAATCAAAAATTGGAAGCGGTAGTTTGTTCTTTATTAATTCAAAAACATTTACTTGAAAACGCGCAAAAAGCTTTATTACATTCTGAAACTGAGTTTTTTGATAACATTAACAAAGCAAAGATATGGTTAAATACTAAGGGTTATGAAATATAACAAGTAGCTGTTGAGCGACGCGCTACGCGCGCACCAAAGCTAAGCGTTAGTGCAGTATCTAGTTATAAGGATAGATAGGAATTTACGCTCGCTTCTGGGAGAAAGCGAGCGTCGTGTCAATAGCGAAACATTGATGATAATACAATATTACAACTCGCTCGGTGGGGTTTGTGAGTTAGCTTTCCAATATTTGTATGAGTGATTTACCACACTGTTATTTTCAAGCTGGTCTTTTTTGGGTATAACCATAAAAACGAATAAAGCTGCTAAAAATAGCAGCTTTATTTAATGGCTTAATACCAAAAACAGCAAAAAATTCCGGTTGGAATTAAGGCAAAATTTCTTCAAAATTCTGTACTGTATCCACATCGTCACTGAGCATGACTTCATACATTTGCATGGTCGGATTCGGTATTATTAGACCATCATATAGGGCTTCATCGTCATTTAAGCCACTGCAAGTAAAAGCAACCGTATAATCACCTTCAGGGATGAATCCAAATGCATAGCTGTAATCATTTCCATTGATCACCACCGCAGTCGAACTTGCTGGTGATACGGCACCCTCTGGTAAATCTGTTTGAACTGTACTGGCATCATAGTTATCAACTAATACCGGCAAACTATGTCCAGGGTATAGATAAACGAAGTTACCTTCATTTTCATCACCTATGCAGGTAAATAAATTCGGATCCACCATTCCTGATAATGATGCCACAGTCTCATTATCTATAATAGTTACGCCATGAGGTTTAAGATTGTAACGTTGCCCATTTTGGTTTTGAACTAAGGCAGTACGAAGATCAAAGTGAATGGTAAATCGTTGCACGCCCTGACTACTCACCTCAAAGCCACCTAGCTTAAGTTTTTGGCTTGGTTGTTTCATTGAAATCTCATCGCCATCTAACTCTTTTACATAACTGTAGTTATCGCCAACACTCTCATCTAATACGTGTAGGATCAGATTTTTGTATTGACCCGGTTCTAACTCGGTTTCGTCCAATATGATTTTGCTATCGCCACCTTGAAATTGTTTCAAGTCTACTTGCGCATATTCCAAGTCGCCATCTTTGACATCTAAGAGTATGTTGTCTTGGCCTTCTTTAACTAACTCAATGGCATCTACTGCGATGACCACTTTTTCCGCATCATCAACAGGCGCGTCAGCAACGGCAAAAGAAACCTTGGTTGTGTTACTTTTTGAATCGGAACCTCCACAGGCGGTCAGTAATAAACTTGAACCGATCAGCATGCTTAACGGGATAAATTTGAAGTGTTGCATATAGTCTCCACGACTGTTTTTTGATAAAAGAATAAACTACTAGATGAGAGAAAATAAAAGCGCTTGGTAAGCTTTAAATAACTCATATTCAGCTTTCCGTTTTTTATTGAAATTATTGATAACAGTAATTATTTTCGGATGCTGAAAATTCAACCATAAATTATCAGCTAAGTTATCAATCAATATCTAGTAAAACAGTAAGTGAATTAGTTTGCAGAAACGTCCCTATTTCTGCTGATTATAAGTGGTTTATTCGCTAAATAAAGCCTTTTATTCTTCCTATACTCAATATTCACTTAGGCGTTTAGGCTGGTCATTGTTCTCGCATCCTTTCGCTTTCATCTGTTTTCCGCATAGTGCAAACAGAAACCATTGCGTCACTCGCCGTTAAATTCAGGAAATTTGATGATTCAAATAAACGTATTGATTTCTATTCGATACTTTTATTTTGCGTGTCTGATCAATAAAAATTATTTTAAATAACTAATACTTTAGAGTCTGGGAAGTGAAATTCAGAAGGCGATAGAATGAAACTGGCGATTGTTGGACTTGGTGATATTGCACAAAAAGCGCATTTACCCGTTATCACCCAAATCAACGGGGTAAAGTTAGTATTTTGTACACGTGACAAAAACACCTTAAAGAAACTTGCGAAGCAGTATCGTATTCACGAGTGTTATTCAGATTACCGAGAGTTAATTAAAGCTGGGATTGATGCAGTGATGATCCATAGCAGCACCGTTTCTCATGTGCAGATTGCGACCTTTTTTTTACAACAGGGTATTCCTACTTTTGTTGATAAACCTCTTGCCGATAATGCCTTTGATTGTGAAACACTCTATGAGTTGGCTGAAAAGAATCAACAGCCTTTATATATGGGGTTTAATCGTCGTTTTATTCCCTTGTACAATCAGTATTTACCCGCCGTTCAAAACACGAATGAGCATGGCTCTTTATTATCATTGCGTTGGGAAAAAAATAGATTCAATCAACCCGGTAATATCCGTACTTTTATTTTTGATGATTTTATTCACCCTTTGGATAGTGTAAACCTTGATGCTAAAAATAACTTAGAAAACGTTTACCTTAACTGGCAGTGTAAAGGTGAGCAGTTATCCCGTTTAGACGTTCAGTGGCAACAAACAAATACCTTGCTACATGCTTCAATGAATCGTGTTTATGGTATCACCAAAGAACGAATATCAGCGAGTTATGAAAACTGTGCATATGAGTTTGATTCATTTGTCGTGGGTAAATGCTGGCAAGATAATCAGGAGTCAGTGATTGCTTTGCCTGATTGGACCCCAATGTTAACTTCCAAAGGTTTTACGGCCATGATTGAAGATTGGTTAAGTGTTGTGGAGAGAGGCAAGTTAGCTCAGTCGGTTGTTGAGCGTAATCTTGCAAGTCATCAATTAGCCGAAGCGATTTGCCAGAAGATATTGGGCTAAAGAGTACGCTAATTGTATAATACCAATCAGCATAACGACCTGATCAATCTTGCTGGTTAAAATTACGATAACAGCGATGTTTTCAATCCCAATGTGAATAGGGTCGCAATGTGAATAGGGTCGCGTCTTGCCTTTTGCCTTTTTGTTGGCCACAAACTTGTAGGTTTGTAAGTCGCTTCGGGGCACAAAGCGCCTCAGAACTTTTGCACTATTTATCTGTTGAGATGATCCCATTTACGCTCGCTTTCTCCCAATTACGAGCGCAACCGTTTTTTTGGGGGGGAAATAACGGCTGCTTACCATAAAATGTATTATTCTAAAGATTGGAAGCAGGAATAAGCTGCTAGGGTAGGTTGGCTTAGGTTTAGCGAAACCAAAAATTTCAGATCTAATAAATGGGAATGTGTGCCAATTGCATCGAGTCACCCTATCCCCCTATAAATAAATAGATCAAAGCAATTGTCAGCGCCGCGATCAACAAAGTTTTGATGCCACTGATTAACCAAGTCACGCCAGAGAGTCGACCAAGAAAAACCCCAAAGAGAAAAATGATCAGAATAGCAATAAAAATTGCGCCCTGTAGCGGCGTGATAATAAATGTGACACCTTGGGTTGCCAACCATAAGGGAGCGATGATCAATAATGAAATAATTAGCGGTGCTAAACCATTAACTAGGGCTATGAAGATAGGTACCCAACGCGCCGCTTCAGCATGGGCGCCCTCTTGCAGTTCAGTGAGCATGGCGTCCTGAAGATTGTTCAAAGCCAAGCGTAGCTCTGCTTGTTCACTAACATAAGCGCTACTGGTACCACTTACCGTCAAAGCAATGGTCGCGCCCATACAGGCATTAATAATGACCTGTAAACTGGAGGGTGAACTAAACAAAAAACCAATAATAAGTCCCAACATGGTGAGGGCACCATCGAAACCATTGACTACAAAGTAACGGCGCATAATTCCCTGAGAATGGGTGATTTGTAGATAAAAGCTAATTTGATTAAAGGGCTTCAGCAACTCATATTCCTCTAAGTTGAGCGTGATGCAAATAAAAATTCAACTGCCTAAAACCTTGATGGCTACCATGAATAACTGCCTATTCAGAGGTTTTGGCTTGCTCATTTCGAACGTCCACCACATCAACGCTATGTAGTGAACTACTCATATTAGTAATAGCCGATTGAATAGCCTCAAAATCGAGATCATAGCCTTCAATACAAACTTCAATTGTTTCGGTTTCCTCATCGACTCCAAGCACAGTTAAACTGACCGCGTAATCATCACCAACCTCCGCAAGCTTAGAGCAAAACTCTAATGATCTCGGTTGATGGGGTTTGAGAATATCCAGCACTAAACGTTTAACTAACACCATATACCTTGCTCCAGTTGCTCTGCATAAGGTCAAGACAGAAATTATTGAGTATTCGAAAAGACATAGCTCACCTTTAGTTCCAATTGTATTTAGTATAGTGGAATAATCTGTAATGGTGCGGTTATCGACAGTTATTGAACTTAGAGAAGCGAGCAAAACCCAAGAGGCCATTTTGACCACTAGGAAAAATCCTAACGCACGCTTTTTCCCGAAGCGAGCTACGTAGTGGCCAAGTGAATTTGGCCACTGGTTTTTTGTTTTGTAAGTAATGGGGGCGAAAGCGAGTTAGTTTTCTAAGGCGGAAAGGGGCACAAAGTGCCTTAGGGTTTTGTTCTATTTAGGTGTCCATCAGATATATAACTGGGTTAGTCGAATCAATTAAACCACGTCAATTCTGGCTATACTACTTTACTAAGTGGGTAAAAAAATACACTTAGTAAAGTAGTATAGGCTGTATTTTGGTAACAACAGAAAGTTGATCTTGTAGTGGTTAAGTAAAATTGGCTATAAATTTGTAGGTTCTCTAACTCGCTTCACGCCCTGAGGATTAGTTCAAGCAGTGCATGATAAGTCAAATCAACTTTACTGGTAAGGAACTTTAATTTTGCTCGCTACTGGGAGAAAGCGAGCGTAAATGGGATTGTCTCAACAGATAAATAGTGCAAAAGATCTAAGGCGCTTTGTGCCCCTTTTCGAGATAGAAAGCCAACTCACTAACGCCCCCATTAGCGAGATAGAAACCCAAGCTACTACAGCCCCTTTTATGGGATAGATTACTCGAGATTAATAATCTTAAAATAAAAGCTTTTTATGCAAATATTGGCGTGGAGTTGTTCCAGTTTGCTGCTTGAAAAAAGCAATGAATGCACTGTCACTAGAAAATTCTAGTTGATATGCGACATCGTTAATCTGAAGACCGTTAGTAAGCAACTCTATCGCTTGCTGTAACCGCCATTGCTGACGCCAGTCTTGATAATGCATTCCTGTTTCTTTACTAAAAATTCGAGTAATTGTTTTACTACTCGCACCTACTTGAATACTAAGAATATTCAAGGGCGGTGCAATGCATTTTCTTTGTAATAACGCTTTCAGCCAATTGGTAAGACGGCGATCCGTAGGAATTTTCAAAATAAGTTGCTCTTCGGTTGCCATGGCTAACTCTTCAAAAAAAAGTGTTTGGGTATTATACATTTCCTTGCTTGGTTTATCCCACGGCCAGAAGGACATACGTTCAATTAATGCTTGCAATAAAGGAGTCACAGTGACGACTTTCACTCGGTCCTCAATATGTCCAGTTAGCTGATTAGCAAAATATAACGAACGATACTCAACGACATTATTCATTTCTGCACAGTGCATAGTACCACTCGGAATCCATGCAGCTCGGGTCGGGGGGAGTACGCAACGCATACCATCGAGCGTAATATTCATGCACCCCAGCGGGGCATAAAGCAATTGTGATTTTTGATGCTGGTGCATACCAGAGTCATGTTTGCCAATGTGCGCAGCTATTCCAACCACCTCGGATGATAGTTGATCAACATCAAATTGAGTCGATTCGTCAATAAACGCCATATGTCCTAATTTCGCTGTTTTATGTCTTTATATCAATATAAGCACTATAGCAGAGTCAGTTAAACTAGCCTCATCTTTCTTTAGACGAGAAATGCACTGAAAAATCCACCTTGAATTGCTCTGTTAGACACAAGCATTAACATTTCGGGTAAAGTTATTTTAAATATATTAAAGGGGTCTAATTTATGTATGAAGAAAATTTAAGTCTTATTATTGATGAGAAACATCCATCTTATGAGTGGGCAAAACGTCAATCTGATTCAGTTGGTGCTTTAGGCCATATTGGGACTCATATTGATTGCTATGAATCAGAGCCGTTAAAGTCCAATTATAACGTGGAGGCAGTAACAATTGACTGTACAACTAGCATGCCTACAATAGACGATCTTGGTTCTTTAAATATTTTAGGAAAAGCTCTTATTTTATTTACAGGAAACCTTGTGAATAATGGTTACGGAACCTCTAAATACGGCTCAACGAATACAATTTTGCATAGTCCGGTTCTAGATTATATTCTTTCAAAGTCACCACTTTTTATTGTTATTGATAGTTATGGAATTGGCGCTCACGGAGAAGAACATATTAGTTTTGATAAGAGGTGTGAATCAAAGGGGTGCTTTGTCATAGAGAATGTTAAATTATCACACTCGCTTGCGGTTTCATTACAAGCTCTTAAAATATCATTTGATAAATCATCAAAATCGACAGGTAAAAGATGTCAACTGATAGCCATTTGTAACTAACATATAAGGATAGATACCAAGTGTAGTCGCATAGTAATTCCGGCTATTAGTTTAGAGCGTAAGTGTAATGTTTCCTATCTCGCTTTGTACCCCTTTCCGCCTTAGAAACTAACTCGCAAATGCCCCCAAAGCGAGCTAGAAATTAATTTTGGAAGAGACTATATTAACGTCGTTTTAAGCTGGAAATTAGAAGTGGTTATAATCGCGAAGCGATGACCAACTGTAATTTGTCTGCTTGAAAATATTTGCTAGATGCCGATGAAAACAACACAACACCCAACGGTTAATAATTACAGAGCGGATTTAACCGCTCTTGGTTTTGCTAAACACACTGCAAATAATGAAGCCCGTTTTTGCGGATAACTCAGATAATATGTTTTAAGCTTTTGGCTTTTCTAAAAGTTAAAACGCTATTAGCGGAATTAACTTTTCGCTGGCTGAATGGGCGTAATTACAAAACTATGAATACTACGCTTTGCGAGTATTTCACAAAGCACTTCATACAAAATACGCTTCCAATATTCAGCGAATAACACCCTTATATTTAAAGGCATGTAACGTTGCGCTTAACCGGGCGCTGCTGTTTGCGCTCCGAGTTAAAGCGCTGGTTAGCCGAAATTTTTCTGCGGAATCCTTTTTCTATTTGAATCACAGACTTCATTCTGACTTATTTTTGCAGGATACTTTCTACAAATCGCTGGTCGTGCTCCATATACACCACAAGAATGTTCGCCATTATTCTCATTTAAGAAAATACAATCTCCGTTTTCTTTAAAGTCTAAAAAACATTCTTCAACTGCCCCACCTTTTTGGTTCGTAAAAGCACTAGAGGGCAATCCTGTCATCTTTTCTAACTCGAAAATATCATGTTGAGATAATTCTACAAAAGGGTGATTTTTACAGCATTCACCACATTTTATACATATCTCACTGGTTATTATGTTCTCCACTGCCGAATATATCCTATAAGTATATTATATGGTTACGAATAAAGCTTTTTCCGTCATACTTCACCAGTTCTTACGGGGCCAACCGGCTAACGCCACCTTAAGCGGCTAAAAATAGTTGGCTGCAATTTTTGAGGCTCGAACAAAAGCCAACTGTTTTTTGTGATCTTGCCCCGATAAAGTAGACACCATTGCTACTTAAACTGCCAATCCTTCAAACTCGATTGGACTTTGATACTCTAAACCAGAGTGCAGTCTATATCTATTAGAAAAATGCTGAATGTAACCTGCAATTTTATCTCTTAGCTCTCTCTCACATTTAAAGTGAGTTTTATTAATTAACTCACCTTTTAATGTATGGAAGAATGATTCCATTTCAGCATTATCTGTACAATGTCCAAGTCGATTCATACTTGGAACAATGCTATGTTTTTTAAGTAAAGCTTGAACCTCATGTGCTCGATATTCTGCGCCACGATCTGTATGGAATATAAGCCCATTGGCAGGTTTTCTATTACGTATT
>NZ_CEZLMY010000151.1:0-5402 GCF_983033635.1 Psychromonas sp.
AAAAGGTGAATCTATGATTAGCGCTAATGTGCGTTTTGTTGGCCGATTTAGCTTATATTTTGCGCGGGTTAGGAGTGGGGCGGCTGTGCCTTTTTATTTTAAGGATTTTGAATTTAAAACGGGCTTACAAAAGGTGAATCTATGATTAGCGCTAATGTGCGTTTTGTTGGCCGATTTAGCTTAGAGTTTGCGCAGACGGTAGGTCGTTGTTGTTTAATGTTCTGGCGCACGGTTTGGGGGAAACCTCATGATAAGCTATTTCCGCTGTTTATTGAACAAATCTTTCAGCTTGGTATTTTATCTTTACCGATCATTTTAACATCCGGTCTGTTTATCGGCATGGTATTAAGTCTGCAAGGTTATTATGTTTTAGTCGATTATGCTGCAGAGGAGAGCTTGGGCAGCATGGTTGCTCTGTCGTTATTACGAGAGTTAGGCCCTGTTGTTGGCGCTCTACTTTTTGCTGGGCGGGCAGGCTCAGCCTTAACCGCTGAAATTGGATTAATGCAAAGTACAGAACAACTCGCCAGTATGGAAATGATGGCCGTTTCCCCCCTTAAAAGGGTTATTGCCCCGCGTTTTTTTGCGGGTATTGTAACTTTGCCGATGCTAACACTGTTTTTTAATGTGATTGCAATCTGGGGCGGTTATTTAATTGGCGTTAGCTGGAAGGGAGTTGATGGTGGTGCATACTGGTCTGTGATGCAGGGCAGTGTTGAATACATGCCGGATGTCTTTAATGGTGTAATAAAAAGTGTTGTTTTTGCAGTCCTGATAACTTGGGTAGCACTCTATAATGGTTATTATGTAGTGCCAAATGCACAAGGTATTAGTAAATCAACAACGCAAACGGTTGTCGTTTCATCATTGTTAGTGCTGGGAATGGATTTTATTTTAACTGTTTTTATGTTTGGAACCTGACTTGCCACAGAAAAAGTGAAATTTTTATGGCTGGAAAGTTTGTATTTTAAGTTACAAATGAACTTTATTTTAACTGTTTTTATGTTTGGAATGTAATATGTCACAGAAAAAAGTGGAATTATGGGTAGGTACGTTTGTTATTGCTGCAATGCTCTCTTTAGCAATATTAGCTTTTAGTGTTGCAGGCCTTTCATTACGCGGAGAAGGAAGCAGTTATACGCTTTACGCAAGTTTTTCAAATGTAGGTGGTTTAAAAGTACGATCGCCAGTTAAGCTCGGTGGTGTTGTTGTTGGACGAGTGGAAGATATTAGTCTGGATCTGCAAAGTTATACCCCGATTGTACAATTGGCAATGTTTGAAAAGAGAGGCTTTTATCCTGAAACATCTTCTCTGGCTATTTTAACTTCGGGTTTATTAGGTGAGCAATATATTGGCATTCAGCCGGGTTTTATTGATGATGATATCGAGATGTTAGGCGATGGTGACAGCATTGAAGATACTAAATCAGCGCTGGTACTTGAAGATCTAATTGGTCAATTTATTTATTCTATTAATAAGGAAAAATAATGCGTATTTTATTCACTGTTATTACGCTGTTATTTGTTAGTTTTGCTTCCAGTGCCACTGTTGATATGAGCGATCCCAATCAAGTTATTCATTCAGTTTCAATTAGTACCTTTGCACGGATTACTGCAGAAAAAGAGCGCCTGCAGAGTGAACCCAGTTATATAAACGTGGTGATAGAAGAAGAGTTAATTCCCTATTTTGACTATAAATATGCCGCATATAAGGTGATGGGCCGTCATTTAAAAAACACATCTAAAGCGCAACGTAATGAATTTGTAGAAGTATTTAAAACCTACTTGGTAAATGCATACGGACATATATTGTTTGAATATGAGCAACAAGAGATTGAAATATTAGATAACACTCATTTTAAGGAAAAGAAAATAATTTCGATTGCTGTTAGAATTCGAGATCAGAATGATCAATTAACACAATTAGCTTTTAAATTACGGAAAAATAAAAAAACAGGCGAATGGAAAGTCTTTGATGTGATAGCTGAAGGGATCAGCATGTTAAATACCAAACACTCTGAACTTAATGAGTTGATTCAAAAAAAAGGGATTAATCATGTTATTGAGCTATTAGAGCAGAAAAACAGAGAGTTTTCCTCGTGACTAACGCTGCAAATAACGAGACAATGGTTTTAACGGGTAACTTATTGTTAAATGAGTTATCAGGTAAACATTTTCCTGATATTGCTAGCTATCAAAATATAAAAGTAATTGATTTACAGCAATTAAAAAACATAGATTCTGCCGGCATTGCATATTTAGCTCAAATTAAAAGTAATTATTCAGATTTATGCTTTGTAGGGGGGTCTGACAAAATATTAGTCTTAGCCAATTTATATGGGTTAAGTTTTCTTTTTAAGTCGTAAGGTGTTCAATGAATATTGAAACAATCAAAGAAAAATTAGAACAGGCATTAGTACTCGATGAATGTATCGTTAAAGGTGAAAACGGAACCTTTCAAGTGATCGCTGTGGGTGATATCTTTTCTGATTTAAGCCGAGTAAAAAAACAACAAATCATTTATGAGCCGTTAACGACAGAGATCGCAAGCAATGCAATTCATGCATTAACGATTAAAGCATTAACGCCAGATGAATGGCAAAAACAAAAACATTTTATTTAGTAAGCGGAAGGATAGTTCGATGGGTCAGTTTTTAATTCAAGGTGGTTGCCAGTTAAAAGGGGAAGTTAGCATTTCCGGCGCTAAAAATGCGGCATTACCAATTCTTTTTGCTACGTTATTATCAAAAGGTGATGTTCATTTAACCAATGTGCCTCTATTAAAAGATATTTCAACAACACTTGAGCTTTTAAAAGAGTTAGGTGCAGAGGCGTCACAAGATGGCCATAAAGTGCATATTAATGCATCAGGTGTGAAAAATTACACTGCATCATATGAGTTAGTGCGCAGTATGCGCGCTTCTATTTTAGCATTAGGGCCTTTAGTTGCCCGATTTGGTGAAGCTGATATTTCATTGCCTGGTGGCTGTGCAATTGGTGCTCGTCCTGTGAATTTGCATATTAATGGCTTAGAGCAGATGGGCGCAACCATTAAAGTTGAAGATGGTTTTATTAAAGCGCGTGTTGATGGCCGTTTAAAAGGCACTCATCTATATATGGATCTGGTCAGTGTTACCGGTACTGGAAACTTGATGATGGCGGCCGCACTTGCGGACGGTATTACAACAATTGAAAATGCAGCCAAAGAGCCTGAAATTGTTGATTTAGCTAGTTTTATTAATGGCATGGGCGGTAAAATTTCAGGTGCTGGCAGTGATACCTTAACCATTGAAGGTGTTGAATCTTTAGGTGACTGCAGCTATCAAGTACAACCGGATCGTATTGAAACGGGTACATTCTTAGTTGCTGGTGTGGTTAGTGGTGGTAAGGTTAAGTGTGTTAACACGGATCCGAGTTTATTATCTGCTGTACTTGCGAAACTTGAAGAAGCTGGGGCATTAGTGACAACTGGTAAAGATTGGATTGAAGTGGATATGATTGATCGTGAATTAAAATCAGTCAATATTACCACGGCACCACATCCTGCATTCCCAACCGATATGCAAGCACAATTTACGGTATTAAATACGGTTGCACCGGGTACTGGGCGTATCAAAGAAAACATCTTTGAAAACCGTTTTATGCATGTGCCTGAACTGCAACGTATGGGAGCCAACATTGAATTAGATGGAAATTTAGCAATTTGTGGTGATCATGATCAGTTAAGTGGTGCAAAAGTGATGGCAACAGATTTGCGAGCATCTGCAAGTTTGGTGATTGCTGGGCTAATTGCAGATGGTGAAACAATTGTGGATGAGATTTATCATATTGATCGTGGTTACGAAGCGATTGAAGATAAATTAATCCCACTTGGCGCAACCATGCAACGTATCGAAGGTTAACTATATACCCATGATACTTCAATTTTATGCCTAGCAGCTAAGCGCAATTTGGTTTGCTGATTTTGCATATTGAAGTAACATGGGTGTGAAACTTTAGGAGAAGCGTGCGCTTCTCCTATATACCTATGACTCTTGTTGAACTCGCATTTCCAATAGGTTTGCCCTGACTACTCTTTAGAAATATTCTGTATACTACTCAACTCACCGATCACCACTTCAACCTCAATCTGATTTCCTTTACGTAATAGGGTAAATCTGGTTTTTGTTCCCGGTTTTATTTCAGCCACTTTATCCATTGCTGCAATTAAGTTATCAAATGCAATACCATCAATTCGTAATAGAATATCATCAACTTTAATACCTGCAGTTGCGGCAGGCCCCCCCTCATGCACCTGTTTTATGATGATGCTGTTTTGTGCTTTTAATCCCCAAAGGCGAGCGATAAGAGGATCTAAATTTTCAGCAATAATACCTAATGAGCCGCGAATTACTCGACCGTGCGTAATAAGGCTTTCCATTATTCGTTGTGAAAGTTGATAGGGTATAGCAAAACTAATGCCGTTACTTGAATTTGGGTTGTTACTGTAAAACTCAGAGGTATTAATACCGACTAATTCACCTCGGCTATTAATCAGTGCACCACCAGAGTTACCTTCATTAATGGCCGCATCGGTTTGCAGGAAGTCTTGACGTCCTGAAGAGCTCATACCATTTCTACCCGTTGCACTGATAATACCTTGAGTGATGGTCTGCCCTAAGTTATATGGGTTGCCAATGGCCAGTACAATATCGCCTACTTGTGGCTGGTAGAGAGGGTTCTGCGGGATAACAGGAAGATTATCGCCTTTAATTTGCAGCACTGCTAAGTCAGTTACGATATCACTACCAACAACCGATGCCGTAAACAGGCGTCCATCTTGTAAGGCAATTAAAATTTGATCAGCTTTGGCGATAACATGAAAATTGGTCAGAATATAACCTTTATTATCAGTAATAATACCAGAGCCCAACCCCGTCGGCTGTAAGTGTTGTTTATTATCAATACTGGAATCAATGTATTGCTGAGAGTAAATATTTACTACTGATGGAGATGCTTTTTTTACAGCATCACTGTAGCTGGTAACTTTATTGTCTGTTGCTAGGTGAGTTAACACTGTCGTTAATTTAGCACCGTAGATTATTACTACGGCAATAATCACTCCCCAAAAAATGGGTTTTAAAAAATAGAAAAAAGATGCTTTAAAATTCATATTCTTAGATGCCGATATAAAAAGAAAAAAGGAAGTGGAGATTATATACAAAATGAAAGCGGATGGCGTTCTATTTATGCTTGAAAAGCACACAAAAAAAGCAGCGTATAAACGGTGTTTTAGTATTCGCTATTAAGTTAGATTAACTTGTACAGAATAAGTGTTCGTAGTAGCTGAATTAACCGATTGATAACTGGATAATCAGGCAAAAAAAAGCAGCGTATAAAACGCTGCTTTGCTGTTCTGTATT
>NZ_CEZLMY010000151.1:5502-7258 GCF_983033635.1 Psychromonas sp.
GCTGCTTTGCTGTTCTGTATTAATTAGTTATTAAACAATAACGTGTACAGAAGAAGTGTTTGTAGTACCTGAAGCAACCTATTGATGACCGGATAATCAGGTAAAAAAAAGCAGCGTATAAAACGCTGCTTTGCTGTTCTGTATTAATTAGTTATTAAGCAATAACGTGTACAGAAGAAGTGTTTGTAGTACCTGAAGCAACAAGAGCACCAGAAACGATAACTACTTTGTCGCCAGTTACTACTAAACCTTGCTCTTTAGCGAAGTCCATACCTAACTTGTAGAAAGCTTCGATAGAATCTTGCTGTTCGATAACTTTAGCAGAAACACCTTTAGTTAATGCTAACTGTTGGCGAGTCTTAGCATTGCTTGTTAGCGCTAAGATTTGAGCTGTTGGGAAGTATTTACGCACTGAACGTGCAGATTTACCTTCACCTGTTGCTACGATAATAAGTTTCGCACCAAGTTGCTCAGCATTAACTACTGCACCGCTACATACTGCTTCAGTGATACGTAGTGCAGATTTAGAACATGCAGTACTAGTTGGCATAACGCCATCTGTACGTTCACAGATAGTTGCCATGATTTCAACAGCTTCTGCAGGGTATTTACCTTTAGCAGACTCACCAGAAAGCATTACCGCATCTGTACCATCGATAATTGCATTTGCAACATCACCCGCTTCAGCACGTGTTGGACGAGGGTTTTTGATCATTGAATCAAGCATTTGCGTAGCTGTGATTACTGGCTTACGCGCAGCATTTGCTTTTTCGATCATCATTTTCTGTGCGAAGATTACTTCTTCAACTGCGATTTCAACACCTAAGTCACCACGAGCAACCATGATAGCGTCAGAAACAGCTAAGATTTCGTCGAAGTTATCAACGCCTTCTTGGTTTTCAATTTTAGAAATGATTTGGATCTTTTCGCCGCCGTTTGCTTTTAATAGCTCACGGATTTCTAAAACGTCTTCTTTCTTACGAATGAAAGATGCTGCGATGAAATCAACTTGTTGCTCACAACCAAATACTAAGTCGCCTTTATCTTTAACAGATAGTGCTGGAAGTTGAACTTTAACACCAGGTAAGTTAACACCTTTGTTTTCGCCAAGTTCGCCAGTATTCATCACTTCACAAACAACGTTTGTATCTGTGATGCTTTTAACTGTCATTTCGATTAGACCGTCATCAAGCAGTACAGTGTTACCTACAACTAAATCATTTGTAAGGTTTTCGTAAGTTACTGCAACGATAGTGTTATCACCAACGATTGTTTGATCAGTACTTAATGTGAACTCTTGACCTGCAGTTAGTAATACATCATCACCATTTGCAAGTTTAACTGTACGGATTTCAGGACCTTTAGTATCTAATAATACAGCTACGTTTTTACCAGTTTCTTGGCAAATTTCACGAATAGTTGTAATACGTGCACCATGCTCTTCGAAATTACCGTGAGAAAAGTTAAGGCGCATTACATTCATGCCGTTATTTACTAACTTCGTTAGCATCTCTTTTGATTCTGATTTAGGACCAATCGTACAAACTATTTTTGTTTTTCTCACCGTTATTCTCCAAGGATGATTGTGTTGTTTTATTACAAGTTTAAAAAAAATTCATAATATCCATATTTCGATGTGGCGCATTTTACAAGAAAAAATTCTAAAAAAAATGATTTCTAATCAATTTTTCTCTCTTTTTATTCTTTTTTGTAATTTTTTGTAACTTTTTGTAATTTTCAGTCGTTTGTATTTAAT
>NZ_CEZLMY010000151.1:7268-8211 GCF_983033635.1 Psychromonas sp.
ATATAAACGTCGTTTATCTCGTTGAATATTAAGAGCCAATATTTTTGGGGATGTCTTAATAAGCTCTGTTAATTCATTTAAATTACTAATTCGCGTGCGATTAATACCAATAATAATATCGCCTTGCTGTAGACCATAATGCTGTGCAATGGAATCTCGGGCGACGTTTGTGACTATTACCCCTTTATTTTCACCAACATTGGTTAATGTTGCACCTGCTAGTGAAGGGTGAAATGATTGATTTTGAACTTTAGGTTTTTGAGCCTCTTTCAGTGTCGCGGTTAAGTTAACTGTTTTACCATCCTGTATTACGCCTAATTTAATCTCTTTGCCGGCACTTAGTGAACCGACTTTAGCCCGTAACTCAGCAAAGGAGTTAATCGTACTGCCATTCATGGAGATAATAACATCTCCCGCTTTAAGTCCCGCTTCTTCTGCCGCCGAATTAGGGGCTACCTGCTTTATAAACGCACCATGTGCAGAATCTAAAGCAAAGGTCTTGGCAAGCTCCGGTGTTAATTCTTCGCCCCTTATGCCTAAAATACCGCGACGGATCTCTCCGTACAGTAATAATTGTTGGGTTAAGTTATTAACCATATTAGACGGAATGGCGAATCCGATACCGATATTGCCTCCATTAGGGCCTAAAATGGCAGTATTGATACCTATCAATTCCCCTTTTAGGTTTACTAATGCACCACCTGAATTGCCACTGTTGATAGCTGCATCGGTTTGAATGAAATTTTCTAAGTTTTCAAGATTAAGGCCACTGCGCCCAAGCGCACTAATAATACCTGATGTGACGGTTTGCCCCAGGCCAAACGGGTTGCCGATGGCAATAACAAAATCGCCAACACGTAACTTATCGGAATTAGCAAGTTCAATTTGCGCAAGTTTTTTATCGGTTTTTATCTGTAAAAGTGCAATATCGCTCTGTTTATCC
>NZ_CEZLMY010000151.1:8221-8682 GCF_983033635.1 Psychromonas sp.
TAAGGTCGCTTTAATCTCCGTTGCATTTTCAATAACATGAAAATTGGTAATAATGTAACCTTTTTTAGCATCAACAATAACACCTGAACCTAAGCCGACAAAAGGTGGTTGAATCATTTCAGGTTCGTCATAGGGATTAAAAAAGCGAAATAGATCCGGGAAAGCTTGCTGATTGGAATGGTTAGCCGATACGGAAATATTAACAACAGCAGGACTCACCTTCTCAACTAAAGGAGCAAGACTGGGTATATTCTGGCCATCAATCATGGATGGCAGTGCCGCAAATGTATTTACTGTAAATGTCAGTAAATAGCTGGTGAAAATAAAAGAACAAATTAATTTTTTCACAAATATATTTCCTTTTGTGTGGCCATTACTGGAGTTATATACCCATGTTACCTCAAGATGCTGACTTTGCATCTTGAAGTATCATGGGTATAACATAACGACTTAATGATAGT
>NZ_CEZLMY010000152.1:0-8634 GCF_983033635.1 Psychromonas sp.
GAATTCGATGGTTAGAGATGGTGTCATGTGGGATCCTAAAATGAATTCTAATTAGGATTTGACACCATAGTCACTTGTTAGGCTAATATAATCAAAGAGATAGATTTTCATCCACCAAATACAGAACATAATTTGAATGACCAATTTCCCCAGAGTCCTCAACAACCCAATTTTCATCATCAATTGTTGAATATACGACTTTCATTCCAGAACCCAGATCTGTCGTAAATTTCAAAGATTGAAATGTACCAGAAGGAGGCATTACAGAACTTGCCATGTCGACGAAATCGTAAATTGTTTCTTGCGCCCCAGAATCAATTCCACCTAAATATGCATCATTAAAAAGCTCGTCATGGTATAAAACTGACTCGACCGATAAATTGTAATTTGTATTGTTAACGATGATATATGTAGTTCGGAAAGCAGGGTCTCCTATTTCCTCCTGTTCATCTGATCCACAACCAATTAACGATATTGTCATAATGAATAAAAGTACTAATCGACTCATGTTGTTCTGCATAACCTTTCCTTAAGTTAAATATAATTAAATTTTTAGCCTAACAGTGTATTAGACTGCATGCTTACTAATACGCACGCTTTGTCTAGTTAATAAAACTGTTTATACCATAAAGATATCTCTACAAACAGTAAGTTAAGTGATTTTTGTGATGTATTTGTGAGGATTTTTTATGGGAAAATGACGAATAGGAATTATAGAGATCTCTATAAATACAATTTGTATTTATTTTGTCTTCTCATTTCAGTTAGTTAACATATTTAACCTGTAAAAGTGTTGCATAGGTGTCGGTATAATTACGTAAATTTTTGATAAATTCCTGTATATCTATTATACCTGTATGTAGATCCAGCACTAAGTAAGGGAACTCTTATGTCACGCTCGCCATTTATCGAATCGATACGCACAGAACTTAGAACACGTCATTACAGTTATCGCACTGAAAAAACATATTTATGTATCGCCATGTAATTGGTCAAGATATCACGGGACTCAATTATGCACATACCAGAGTACCTAAAAACTTGCCGACAGTAATATCAGCACAGGAAGTGGCGGCTGTAATTAAACATTTACAAGGTGAGTATTGGTTGCTGGCTGCGATTTTATACGGTTGTGGTCTGAGGATTCAAGAAGCATTGTCATTACGAGTTAAAGATATCGATTTTTCATTAAAATCAATTTTAGTATTTCGTGGCAAGGGTAGAAAAGATCGTTATACATTGCTACCCGAATCACTTGAGCCAGCCATCAAGCAACAAATAGCAAGAGTACGCTATATTCATAATCTGGATTTACAAGAGGGAGAAGGCAAAACATCAGTGCCTGCCGCTTTACATCGTAAATATCAAGGCGCATTAAAAGAGTTTAGTTGGCAGTATTTATTTCCGTCACCGAATCGCTGTGCGCATCCCTATGATGGTTATATCTGTCGCCATCATCTGCATGCATCAACTTTTGCTAGGCATCTGCATTCTGCGGTGAAAAAAAGTGACGTAAACAAGCGTATTTCAGCGCATACATTTAGGCACTCTTTTGCGACTCGTTTACTGCAAAGCGGCACAGATATTCGCACCGTTCAAGAGTTATTAGGGCATTCTGATTTGCGAACCACTGAGATATACACTCATGTTATTGGTAACCGCAGAGCTGGCACAACCAGTCCAGTTGATTTTCTTATCTCTCATTAAGTTATATAGCGGTAAGCTGTCAGCAGGATTTTCAGCTTAGTTTTACTAAATTACAGTTTACAAACTGTGCTAAATCGACTTGGTTGATATCGCTTAAATAAGGGATTTGCGCAATCATGGGTGCATCGATTTTAGCGCTTAACATCTGTAGATTCTGTTGATAATACGGCATATCTGCTTGTAACTGATTAGCTATCCAACCCACGACGTTTAAACCATCATTAATAATCGTTTCGTAAGTTAAAATAGCATGATTTAAACAGCCTAATTTCATACCCACCACTAAAATTACCGGCAGGTTTTGCTCAATCACCCAGTCAGATAACATCTGTTTCTCGTTGAGCGGTAAACGCCAGCCACCAGCGCCTTCTACAATCAGCAAATCCGCATCTTTCTCTTGCAGTGCTTTTAAACCCTGGCTGATTAAGGCTGACTGAATAGGTCTATTTTCAATCTCTGCTGCAATATGCGGCGCAATCGGTAATGCAAATGAGATTGGATTAATGGCTTGATACGAGGCTTCAACGCTGCAGTTTTTTTGTAAAATAAGCGCATCTTCATTACGTAAACCATCTGCCGTTAACTCACAACCTGCCGCAATGGGTTTATAGGCGAGTGTTGAAAGGTTTTGTTTGCCGGCAGCTTGTAATAATGCTTTACAGCAGATGGTTTTACCGACATCCGTATCCGTGCCAGTGACAAAATAGGTATTGCTTTGCTGATGCTTAACCATCTTATTTTTCAGCCTCTACGTAACACACTTGGTAAGTTAAATTTAATTGACCAGACTCATTCACAAAGGGTAAATAACCTTTTTCAAGTAATTTAATAAGGCTGCGACCGCTTAATTTAACAGCTTGATGACCATGAACATGGTTAGCACCGATCCCTTTTAAGGCGCGCATCACTTCAATAACGTTTTCATAATGCAAGACGCGTGTTTCTGTTTTTATGCTTACCTTTTTAAATCCTGCCTGCTGAATCTGTAGCTTGATACTGTCGAGATCTAAGAATGAATTGGTGTGCGGATGCAGATCCACGGCTTTCCACGCTTGGGTTAATTCATTAAGCGTGCCGTTTAAAAGCGTTGAAAAATGTAATTTCCCGCCATCAGTTAAACTCCCTTTTAGCTGTTTTAAACAAGCAGCAAGATCTTCACTCCACTGCAGCACAAGGTTGGAGAAGATTAAATCAAAATGATTGTCTGCAAAGGGCAAGTTATCAATATCACCCTGCAGGCAAGTGACATTTGCCAGTTGTTTTTTCTCTACCTGCGCGAGCATGCCATCGGAGAGATCCAAGCAGGTCATTTTACAATGCGGGTAAAGTTCGCTTATTTTTTCACTGAAATACCCTGTACCACAACCAAGATCTAAAATGGTCTGCACATCTTTATTGCTCAGCCCGCTCAATAACAGCGATCCGATATCACGCTGCAGTTGTGCAAATTGATCATAGTGAGTAGCGGCTTTAGAAAATGAGCTTGCCACCGCTTTTTTATTGATATTGATTGCTGTTTTACAATTCATTTAATACTCGACGGATCGCAGCAACTAACATTTTCACATCTTCAATTTCATGGTTAGTTGTTAAGGTAATACGTAAACGTGCGCTATTTACAGGTACGGTTGGCGGGCGAATGGCTGTTGTCCAGAAACCTAATGTTTTTAATTTTTCAGCAAGTGCGACTGTCTGTTTACTATCACCAATAATAATGGGTTGAATTGCGGTATTGGAACACCCAAGTTGAATGCCGTTATCTGTTGCTAACGTCCGGAAACATTTAATCAAACTTTGCAGCTTATCGCGACGCCACTGCTCTGTTTCGGCCATATTCGCCGCCTGGCTAATGGTATAGACCATCGCAGGCGGTAACCCTGTGGTGTAAATATAAGGTTTGGAAAAGTTAGTTAAATAATCGATAAACGCTTGCGAGCCGGCAACAAAAGCTCCGCCCACACCTAATGCTTTACCGAAAGTGGCCATATAAATTTGCAGATTGCTATTTTGCAGACCCGCTTCAACCACACTGCCTTGACCATTTTCACCTAATACCCCTAAACCGTGGGCATCATCAATCATTAGCCAGGCATCATGCGACTTTGTTTGTTGATAAAGAGATTGAATCGGCGCGCGATCACCGTCCATACTGAACACACCTTCACTAATGATCAGCTTGTTACTGTCAGCGCTTTTCTGTTTGTTTAATAACTGACTGAGATGATCGCTATCGTTATGTTTAAAACGCAGCATTTTACAATCAGCAAGAGAGCCGGCTTCCATCAGGGATGCATGGTTGAGTTTATCCTGAATTAACAGATCATTTTTACCCAGCAACAGTTTGATAATCGCCTGGTTAGCAGAATAACCCGAGCTAAACAGGGCTAGGGCTTCAACACCCAACCACTCTTTTAACTGCTCAGTTAAATCGGCATGCGCCTGGTTATAACCTGTAACCAGATATGAACCACCACTGCCGACACCATATAGCTCCGCCCCCTTCTGCCATGCCTTGATAAGCGCAGGATCACTGGCAAGTCCTAAGTAGTCATTACTGGAGAAATTAAGGTAAGTTTTATTATCAACGCTTAATAACCGGCCTTGCGGTCCGCTCATTGTTTTACATGCACGATAAAGCCCGTCATTCGATCGGGCACGGAGTTGCTGCTCTATAAAATCGAAAGCCATTGTTTACAACTTGCTTGTTGCATCGTAAAACAGCTCATCTTGTTCACTGTGACGGACAATGGCAGCGTCAACACTTTGCTCTTTCTCATAAGGCGAGAAATTTACCGCTTCTTTATTAATACCCAGTTTTTTAAACAGCTGCATATCTGAGTTTTCATCAGGGTTTGCTGTGGTTAACAGTTTGCAGCCGTAAAATATGGAATTAGCACCCGCCATAAAACATAGCGCCTGCGTTTGCTCGGACATCTCTTCACGTCCTGCTGATAAACGCACATGCGATTCAGGCATCATAATCCGCGCAATAGCAATCGTTTTGATAAAGGTAAATTCGTCTAAATCATCGATACTCTCAAGTGGTGTGCCTGCTACTTTTACCAGTTTATTAATTGGCACACTCTCAGGTTGTTTTGGCATATTGGCAAGTTGCACTAGCAAGCCTGCTCGGTCTGTTTCCGCTTCGCCCAAACCGACAATACCGCCACTGCACACTTTCATACCTGCATTACGCACATTATCCAGGGTATCTAAACGATCTTGATAACTGCGCGTGGTGATAATTTTATCGTAATACTCCGGCGAGGTATCAAGGTTATGATTGTAATAATCAAGGCCCGCCTGAGAAAGTTGCTCTGCTTGTTGGTTATCTAACATCCCTAAGGTCATACATGACTCGAGCCCTAATGATTTTACCTCTTTAATCATGTTCACAAGATATGGCATATCGCGTTGCTTAGGATTTTTCCACGCAGCGCCCATACAGAAACGGGTAGACCCGGTCGCTTTAGCATCTTTAGCGGCTGAGATTACTTTTTCAACTTCCATCAACTGCTCTTTTTCAAGACCGGTATCGTAACGCGCACTTTGCGGGCAATATTTACAATCTTCAGGGCAAGCACCTGTTTTAATTGATAATAAAGTACTGACTTGCACTTCATTTTTGGGGAAATTTGCACGGTGAGTGGTTTGCGCCTGAAAAAGCAGATCCATAAAGGGCATCTCAAACATCGCTTCAACTTCTGAAACAGTCCAGTTTTGACGGATTGTAGTGCTGGTCATAATATTTTCTCACTCACCTTAAAATAGTTTGGTTAGTTTAATGTTCAAAGTTACACTGTCAACTTTTTAGCAGTTATATCTTTACATCTGATTAAAAAGTGAGCGTTATGAGCATTGATCTGCAATTTGACAGCAACCACCTATGGCACCCGTATACCTCAATGACTAAACCATTACCCTGTTATGGTGTAGTTTCGGCTAATAAATGTATCTTGGAACTCGACACTGGAGAGCAGTTAATTGATGGCATGTCCTCCTGGTGGGCGTGTTTATTTGGTTATAATGTGCCGGAACTTAATGCTGCTGCTAAAAATCAACTCGATAAGATGGCGCATGTCATGTTTGGCGGGTTAACCCATCAACCCGCCATCGATCTGGCGAAAAAATTAGTTGAGATAACCCCCAAAGGATTAGACAAAGTCTTTCTCGCCGACTCTGGTAGCGTCAGTGTTGAAGTGGCTTTAAAAATGGCGCTGCAGTACTGGCATGCGTTAGATAAACCGAAAAGTCAGTTTTTAACCATACGCAATGGCTATCACGGCGATACCTTTGGCGCTATGTCAGTCACCGATCCTGAAGGTTCAAAGCATGAGTTGTACCATAATTTTCTAGCCAAGCAACTGTTTGCACCGCAACCTGCCGTTGCATTTTCTCAAGATTGGGATAAATCTTGCCTGGATGAGATAACACGAATAGTTGCAGATAATAAACAAAATATTGCCGCCATTATTTTAGAGCCGATTGTGCAGGGTGCAGGCGGTATGTATTTTTATCACCCGCAATACCTCAAAGGGATTCGCGCCCTTTGTGATAAGCATCAGCTGTTATTAATTGCCGATGAAATTGCCACCGGTTTTGGCCGTACGGGAAAACTTTTTGCTTGTGAATTTGCCGATATCAGCCCGGATATTATCTGTGTAGGCAAAGCGATCACCGGTGGTTATATGAGTCTTGCTGCCACTTTAACCACGGATAAAATTGCCAATACCATCAGTCAGGGTAAAGCAGGAGTATTTATGCATGGGCCTACGTTTATGGGCAATCCACTAGCGTGTGCGGTGGCCTGTGCAAGCATTGATAAACTGCTTAGTATTGATTGGTCAGATAAAGTGAAAAACATCGAGCAGCTGCTTAATAGCTGTTTAGCCCCCTGTCGGGATTTGCCACAAGTGCAGGATGTGCGTGTATTAGGCGCAATTGGTGTAGTTGAGATGAAGGAGAGTCTTGATGTGGCAATTGTACAAAAACAATTTGTAGAGCTCGGTGTTTGGATCCGCCCTTTTGGTAAATTAATTTATATTATGCCTCCCTATGTAATAGAAAAAGAGCAATTGCAGAGATTATGTACTGCGATATATACAGTTGCCAGCGCATCTTAACTTAGAAAATTATTCAAGCGTATTAAAAAAGGAGACATTTTGTCTCCTTTGCTTTTCTGCCGCCTCTGAGTCTTTGCGGCTGCAAATAGTAAGCTTGCTTACTCGCCAAACAGGTTCGCTAAAATAGATAACTGGCCGTCTAAGTAATCAAGATCTGTTTTTGCATAATAAAATGCAAAAGAAACTGTGGCTATCATAATAACGATCAGATACTTGTCGGGTGTATTATCCCCTTCTCTGCGTTTTTTATTCCAAGTATTGATAATGGCTAATACGGAAACAATGCTGCAAGTCCACAACAAATACATAAATATTTTTATCTCTGCAAATTGATAGTGCTGCGGAGAATCGACCCCAAAATGTGACATAACCACAGGTTCAAAAAGATCGCGATGATAATGAAAAAGCACCATATAGGCTAAAAATGCCGCCCATAAAAAAACTGTTATCCACAGTAGAAAAAAACGACGCCATTCGTGCGCATTATGAAATCGTTTTCTCTCGTATTGTCGTTCCATGCTAAACCCCAATAAAAACTCGATGATTATCAAATCATAGACTTGTATCTAGCACTAGCCAAGGTAAGATATGCGTCTATTAAATTTTTTAGCTAAAAACAGTGAAAACTGTGATTATGGAGCACTAATTCTGATGTCAAAAACAGCGATTGTTGAAATTTTCAACAGCAAATTCCCAGTTGGTACAAAAGTAACGGTTCAAGGTTGGATCCGTACTCGTCGTGATTCAAAAGCCGGTATCTCATTTTTAGCAGTTTATGATGGTTCTTGTTTTGATCCAATCCAAGCTGTTGTGCCTGCAGATTTAGAAAATTATGCTTCAGAAGTTCAAAACTTAACTGCGGGTTGTTCTGTACAAGTGACAGGTGAATTAGTGGCAAGCCCGGGAAAAGGCCAAAGCTTTGAGATTCAGGCAACAGAAGTAAATGTACTTGGTTTTGTTCAAGATCCTGATACTTACCCAATGTCAGCTAAACGTCACAGTATCGAATATTTACGCGAACATGCACACCTTCGTCCACGTACTAATATTATTGGTGCTGTTACTCGTGTTCGTAACTGTTTATCTCACGCTATCCATAACTTCTTTTATGAAAAAGGCTTTAACTGGATCAGCACACCTATTATCACGGGTAGTGACTGTGAAGGCGCTGGTGAGATGTTCCAGGTTAGTACCCTTGATTTAGAAAACTTACCGCGTACAGATAAAGGTGCTATCGATTACAAACAAGATTTCTTTGGTAAAGAGACTTTCTTAACGGTATCCGGTCAATTAAATGCTGAAACCTATGCTTGTGCACTAAGCAATGTTTACACATTCGGTCCGACTTTCCGTGCTGAAAACTCACATACAACTCGCCATCTGGCTGAATTTTGGATGGTTGAACCTGAAATCGCTTTTGCTGATTTAGCAGATGCAGCACAACTTGCAGAAGATATGCTTAAATATGTATTTAATGCAGTATTGACTGAACGTGCTGATGATATGGCTTTCTTTGCTCAACGTGTTGATAAAGAAGCAATTACTCGTTTAGAAAAAATGGTTAGCTCTGAGTTTGTACGTATGGACTACACAGATGCAATTGAGATTCTGCAAAACTGTGACAAACAGTTTGAATACCCAGTTGAATGGGGTGTTGATCTACAGTCTGAGCATGAACGTTACCTTGCTGAAGAGCATATTGGCGCACCAATTATCTTACAAAACTACCCGAAAGATATTAAAGCTTTCTACATGAAATTGAACGACGACGGCAAAACGGTTGCTGCTATGGACGTATTAGCAC
>NZ_CEZLMY010000153.1:0-8579 GCF_983033635.1 Psychromonas sp.
ATGCCGTATTACGCACAAGTGCGCTTAATAATCCGCTTGATAAGTTATATATGGATGCAGATAACCCACTGCAAATTGTTATTACTAACAATATTGCGGGCACTATCACTTATGAAATTCGGGATAAAGATAATAATGTCGTTACTTTGCCCGCTCCACCAGATTCAGCCAATAACTATACGCCGGCAAAGTTACCGGGCGATCTGCTTACCGGATTAACGGTAACGCCGGATCTGTTAACGGGGAAAGTAACCTTTGATTTGGCTGGTATTGAGGTAGAGATGTACGCAGGCTCTCCAGTTGCTGGTGATAAGTTTACCCTTAATTTTAATGAAACGGGTCCTGGTGATAACCGTAATATCATGGAAATTGCTGGCTTGCAGAGTCAGAAAATCATGAATGGCAATAAAGCGACCTTCCAGGATGTATACAGTGGTATGTTATCTGAAATAGGTGCAAAAACTGCCAATGCCGATGTTTCAATGCAGTCGACCTATATATTAAAAACGCAATCTAGTGAGCGGATTCAAAGTAACAGTGGTGTCAACATGGATGAAGAAGCCGCAAATTTGTTAATGTTTCAACAACATTATAGCGCTGCGGCGCGTGTTATCTCTGTTGCCAGTGAGCTTTTTGATACTATTTTACAAGCTGCTCGATAAGCCCTTTCTATTTATAGCCGTTACCAATCAAGATGCTTGCCTCTCAGGTTGCCCTTCGGGTATATAGCTGACAATGTTTAATCCGATTGTTAGCTATCCTTTTATTTATCCTTTTTAAAATCACAAACAACTGCCTAGTTGGAATGTTTATTGCATTAGAATCGTTAGATTGAGCGAATAAGTTCATTAAAGAATAAGAGAGGCAATTATGCGCATTTCCACGCAAATGTTTTATCAACGCAGTACAGACAATGTGATGTCACAGCAAGCTAAACTGAGTCAGCAAAACCAGTATTTGTCGGCGGCGAAGCGTGTTCTTACTGGGGCTGATGATCCGGTTGCGATTTCGACTATTCAACGCTTAAAGCAAGATATCTCATTGGGTGAGCAATATATTAAAAATGGAGAAATGGCTCAAACTGCCAATGCACTGGAAGAAACGGCTCTTGCACAAACCACCAATATATTACAACAGGTGCGTGAATTAACGGTTTCAGCGGGTAATGGGACCTATAACGATCAAAATCGTGAGGCGATTGCTAAAGAGTTAGAAAGCTTACGTGAAGAGTTGATCGGCATTGCTAATACCAAAGACGGCAATAGCCAATATATCTTTGCCGGTTATCAAGTTGATACTCAGCCTTTTCAAGAGAATGAATTTGCTACGATTGATTATCATGGCGATAGCGGAGAGCGAGATTATAAAGTGGGCTCGGGGGTATTTGTCCAGGGTAATAACTCCGGCTCTTCAGTCTTTACTGATATCAAAGAGGGTAATGGTACCTTTGTTGCGGAAGCTAATCTTAATAATAGCGGTTCAGGTGTTATTAATACGGCCTCCGTTATTGATAATAAAGCTGCCAGTGGTTTTCTAGATCAAGATTATACGATCTCGATTAGTGAATCGGTACCTGCAGGAGATTCTGAATATTCGGTTTATGGTTTAAAAGAGGTTGCCGTTACCGGTAGCGCGAATGTAACAATTTCAAAAATAGATTTAACCGATCCTAGTATTGGCAATGTTAATCCTGCCGGCATATACCCTGCTGCCGGCAGCGATGTTAGTGTTGAATTTCTTGCCACCGCAACGCCTGGTGAATTTGAAGTTCAAATTAATGGAGAATCATCATTACCTGCTATTTATGATTCTAATAACACCCAAGCGCAGGAAATTACTATTAATGGTATCTCTGTTGAGGTAGATGGTTTACCTAATGCAGGCGATCAATATGGTTTAACAAAATATGTAGAGCCCACTTTATATACAGAAGGGCAATCTATTGAGTTCAACGGTATTAAAACAGAATTAAAAGGTAATGTTGCAGAGTTCGATAGCTTTACCTTAAGTCCAAGTGGTACCAAGGATATTTTTTCGACCATCCAGGATACTATTGATGCGTTAAGAATACCGGGTGACGATGGGGCTGCTAAAGCGCAACGAGAAATGCGCTTAGATATGGGGCGTCAGCAAGTTGACAATGCCATCAGCAATGTGACGGGAATTCGTACCTCAGTGGGGGCAAGATTACTTACTGTCGACAATCAAAAAGAATCGAATTTAGATTTTAATCTGGCTACGCAAAAAACACTGTCAAATTTAGAAGATCTGGATATGGCTGCCGCGATTAGTGAGTTTTCTATGCAAAGTAGCATATTAGAGATAACACAAAAAACGTTTGTACAGATGCAGAACATGAGTCTATTCAAATTGCTCTAGAAATATCTGCTTGTAAGTAATAAAAAAAGAGGCAATTTATTGCCTCTTTTTTTTTGTCTATTTTTTATGTAAATAAAGATCTAAAGATCCTTTACGCTCCCGCCTCTTAATTATCAATCTGTAACGTGTTGTTTTTTAAATGATATATGCACCACATTAAAAGTTGGCATGGAACTCGCATTATAAAACCTGAGAGTAAAAATTGACGGCAAATTAAACAATAATTGCCGATTTCCCCGACTAAGGGACAAAAGGAACAAAGGAGCAAATTATGCCACAAATGATTAATACTAATATAATGTCGCTAAATGCACAGCGTCAATTAAACAAAAGTCAGCTCACGCAAAATGAAGCGATGGAGCGTCTATCGAGCGGTCTGCGTATCAACAGCGCAAAAGATGATGCGGCAGGTCTTGCCATCTCAACGGGCATGCAGTCACAAATTCGCGGTATCAACCAGGCGGTGCGTAACTCAAATG
The DNA here is from genome assembly GCF_983033635.1 of Psychromonas sp. NCBI lineage: Bacteria > Pseudomonadati > Pseudomonadota > Gammaproteobacteria > Alteromonadales > Psychromonadaceae > Psychromonas > Psychromonas sp. The sequence continues at coordinate 2,859 of NZ_CEZLMY010000153.1, forward strand.
ATGGTATCTCAATGACGCAAACGGCAGAGGGGTCAATGGATGAAATGACCAATATCCTGCAGCGTATGCGTGAACTGTCTGTACAAGCGGCCAATGATACTAATTCATCTGATAACAAAGCATCCATCCAGAAAGAAGTGGACCAGCTTTATACTGAGTTAGATCGTATTGCCAATACAACGCAGTTTAATGGTACCAACTTATTAGATGGTTCAAACAGCTCAACCACATTACAAATCGGTGCGAACTCAGGTGAAAGTTTAACCTTTTCTATTGATAGCGTAACAACGGCTGCGCTCGGTTTAGATGGCGGCGTTAATAAAGGCGACCTCAACGGAGGCCGTATAACTACAGGTGCAATTACCGCTAATGAAGTTGCTATAAACGGTGTTGACATTGGAGCTGTTGCACTACCGGGTGGTGCAGATGAAATAGCTAAGGCTATTAATCTTGAAACTGCTTCAACTGGGGTTGTTGCTGATGCCTATAATGTGGTTGAAGGAACGACGGGGACAACTGTAACTGGTATTACTAATGGCCTTGAATTGACGGTAGGTGATGGCACCACGGTGACACTCGGTGCGACCTCATCAATGGATAATTTAGCGGCAACAATTAACCGCGATGTAGAGGGATTAACCGCAACGGTTGGCGATGATGGTCAATTAATCTTAAATAACGATACCGGGATGGCCATTATTGTCGGCGGTACCGTGGCGGGATCTGGCTTAGAAGGCGCACCTACTACTTATCAAGGTTACCTTGGTTTAACCAGTCAAGACGACGCTCCGGTCAGTATTGGACTTGGCTCTGCAGGGGCTGCGGGAGACACAGAACAGTTTGGTTTTCTGGTTTCCAATGGCTCTGCTGTGACGAGTAATGCGCCATCGGGTACTGCAATCACAGTAGCTGATGCCATTACTATAAATGGTGTTTCTTTAGAAGCATCGCTAGGTACGCCTATCGCAACACTTGCAGCTGATATCAATAAGCTAACAGATGAAACTGGTGTAACGGCTACGGTCAGCGGAACCGTGTTAATTTACACTTCTGCAGATGATGGAGATATTGTTATTGCCAGTGGCGCGGGGACTGTTGCGACTAGAACGACTGCACTTGCTAGATTGGGTGTAAATGAGGTCGGTGGTACTGCGGTAACTGAGTTAGGTTTAAGTGTGACCACTTCTAAAAATGCGACGTCAAGCCTTGATAAAATCGATTTGGCATTGAGTAAAATATCAGAATCTCGTGCGGGTTTAGGTGCGATTCAAAACCGTTTAGGTTCAACAATTTCCAATCTTGAAAATGTTTCGCAAAACTTATCAGCCTCTAATTCCCGAATTCAGGATGCCGATTTTGCCGCAGAGACATCGAAAATGAGTAAAGCGCAAATCTTGCAACAAGCGGGTACCTCTATGCTTTCGCAAGCTAACGCAAGTACACAAAACGTATTATCACTACTGCAAGGTTAGTAATGTCAATACAGGTGGATTAGCTTTTATTAGTTAATCCATTGCAAGGTAAAATGGGTGAAAGTTTCTTTGGTTTTTACTCTCATTTTCTCCGATGGATCACCCATTTAAAGGTAGCTTCGGCTACCTTTTTCCTTTTATAGCAATCCCTACAAATATTTGCTCAAGCAAATGTCTTCTTCTCTTTAATTTTTCCTTGCTATTTTAGACGCTTTAATTAAGCGGATTGCGATTAATCATCCTCCAAAAAAACAGAGTCATTCTGTAATTGTCTATCTGGGATCATTTCTTGGTAATTCGCGGATTTTTGACACCGGGGATATTGTAAAGATGCGTGTTTCTTTTTGCTGTGAACCTGTATCTTGCCTGCATATCTCTAAGTGATAATAGCAGGCTACGCAATGATGCCTCCGGCATGAAATATCTGCAAGTTGGACAGCTGTTCCGCTAAATACAAGTTTGCAGGTCACTTGAGTAGTTGTATCCTTAGTTGGAGTTAATTACTGAGTGAACAATTTGGTTTCGTCCCCTGCTTTTGGCTTTATATAAAAGATCATCACAGGCTTTATAAGCGCCTTGATCGCTAATGTTATCTTCCTGTTTAATGATATATAAACCAGCAGAGATAGTTAGGTAGTTTGATATGTCACTTCCTGAATGTTCAATTTGTAGTTGTTCAACTGCATTTTTTATCTCTTCAAGCAGAGCAACTGCATCCAGCTCTTTCTTCACTTGATATAACAAAGCAAATTCTTCACCGCCAAGCCTGAAAACAGCATCATTTGAACGATTCATTTTATCTTTTAATTGTTGTGCAACCTTAACCAAAGCCAGATCACCATCTTGGTGTCCGTAAGCATCGTTATAATCTTTGAAATAATCGATATCAAGCATCACAAAGGCTAATAAATTTCTATTTCGTTTTGCGGTATTAATAACTTTGCGAAAAACGGCATCAAATTGACGGCGGTTATAAACATTAGTTAAACCATCCATTTTATTTATTTTTTCAAGGTGTTTTTTTGTTTTGGATAATTTATTAACTGTACTAAAAATCAAAAACTCAGATATATAAGAGAAGAAAACAGATACCAAGATAACAGCACTAAAGCGGATAAAGGCTAATGTAGCAAATGATTCGCCGATCCAATTTGCGAGCATGATAAGAAGGATTGAAGAATAGGCTATGGCAAGTATTAATCCTTTTTTATGGCCGTACAGGATCATCGAGGCATAAATATAAATGAATGACCAGACTGCTATGTACTGCTGGCCTTTGTTGATATAGACAAGTAATAAAATACCACCGCCCATTATCGATAAAACAATATGGACAAGTAACTTCTTCTTACCTTTAAATATAAGCAGAGAAATACAATAGAGCACAAATATAAATGCGCTGCTATAAAAGAGAGGTAGGTTCGCGTATAAGAAATTGCTGATGGTAAAAACAATTAAGATTACTAATGAAAAAAGAAGAATAAAATTTGCTGTTATGCTTTTGCGGTAATTGACACTATCTTTCTTTATCCCGAGTTGCAGATAAGCGTTAAGTCTATTTTTCATTAATTTCTTCCGCTTGTTTTTTTATAAGCAGTGATTTTGTGATATAAAAAACAACCCCTGCCAATGCCCCGTATAAATGTGCATTAACTAATACTGGAGCCCCGATCAAATCAATAGTACTTTGCTGCGCGCCATAAACTTGTTCATATATGATTTTTACCAGAAAACCGCCACCAAGCAGGTACCCCCAACGATCATTATTACTTATATCTGCAACGACTCCGTAACTGAACACGCCATGTAATACACCGGACAATCCGACATACCAGATTACCTCAGGCTCAAAGAAAAATAGTGCGATACCAATGAATAGACTATTGAAAAGAATCAAAGGCCAAATTTTGATATTTTTAAAGGTATCAATAAACAAAAACAGGGTGATAATTAATCCGGCAATGTTCATCGCTAGATGGTTAAAATTAGTGTGGCAAAAAGTTGCGCTAATCAGTCGCCAAAGATCGAATTGAGTGATGCCTGTGTGATAATATGCGAGTAATTGACTGGCTTGAGGTTCAAACAAATAAACCACTGCTGTTATTAATATTATTAATGCGGTTTCGATAATAAGAGAACGCATGCATTTCCTTTTTTTATTAGGTTTTAGTTATGGGCAAAAGAGCCATTTGTGAGCGTTGCTTAAAAGCAGCATCGGCCTGTATTTGTGCGACTATTCAGTCGATTGATAATCAACACTTTTTACATATATTGCAAGATCCCAGTGAAGAAAAAAAAGCGATTGGTACGGCGCGAATTTTAGATTTGTCATTAACACGTGCAAAAATCAGTGTTGGTGAGTTGTTTGATCCAAGTTTATTTGTTTTAGATAATAGCTACTTGGTGTTTCCTGGTGAGTCGGCAATTGCTGCCGATCGACTTTGTGAGACTAAAAATATCAATAGTAACAGCCAGTTTATTTTGCTTGATGGAAGTTGGAAAAAAGCTTACAAGTTATTAATGAGCAATCCATTTCTGCAGAGTTTGCCGAAAGTATCTATTAATATCGATAAAAAAAGTGAATACCGTATTCGTAAATCACCACGTGAAGATGGATTATCAACCGTTGAAGCGGGTTATTATCTGTTATCGCAATTAGAAAATAACAGCGAAAAATTTAAACCTTTATTGAAAAGTTTTGCATATATGATCGATTATCAAATATCTAAAATGCCTGCTGATATTTATCAGAAGCATTACCTTGATAAAAATAGTCTTGATAAAGAAGAGGGGTAGGGCGTGCCATTAAAAATTTCAAGCGGAGTGGAGATTGCCGACTGGCAAATCGAGCTTACTGCTATCCGTGCACAAGGTGCGGGTGGACAGAATGTTAATAAGGTATCGAGTGCGATTCATCTGCGTTTTGATATTAAATCATCAACACTGCCGCCATTTTATAAAGAGCGCTTACTGAAAATATCGGATAGCCGCATTACCAGTGACGGGGTGATTATCATTAAAGCGCAAAAGCATCGTACCCAAGAGAAAAACAGAGAAGATGCACTGGCACGTTTAAAAGAGCTGATTCTATCTGCTGTTGTGGTCCAAAAAGCGCGTCGTGCGACTAAAGCAACCAAAGGCTCGCAACGTCGCCGTATGGATCAGAAAACGCAACGCGGACAAACAAAAAATATGCGCAGCAAAAAGATCGATTATTAGTTAACCTTCGTTTTTACTAGAAACAGAGAGCAGATACCAGTGGGTTTGGCGTTTCGAAAACGGCATAAACCACCCTTGTCTGTTTTAGTAAAATATCGGCACTGTCTACAGTTAAAGCGCTTGCTCATTTATCCATTTCCAATTAAATCTATCGTCAAACTCAGTGGATTATAATCATAATGATTATAAATCACACATGTTTTTGCTAAATAACAGTCAATTTCACCGTCACAGAATTTGTGTAACTTTAATGGTTTGAAGAGAGTGTATTTTAATGGAATTGTTGTTCTGAATTCATATAAAATGCAAAATTAATTACACTCTAATTGGGAGTTATTAAAAGTAAAACCGTTGCTTGACTCAGTCAGTGGCAACTTTGTTCAAAAATACGTTGGGATTCAGTTCCATGTCGAATATCTGTTGTAAAAAATGAAAAGCTACAAATATAGAGAAGTAAAATTTAGTTTGCAAAATTCTGAAAATTTCACCGAGGAAGGTTTAGACCGTGTAAAGAAAATGGTTATTAGTATGTTAGATAAGGGAATGGATCCTGATTCAATGCAATTGATATTTTGTAGGGATGGTTTTATTTGTCCCGGCTCAAAAGCTGATAATCAGGTTTTAGAGCTTAGAGAGACAACTGCAGGTGAAGGTAAGTTTTGGGTTTCCAAGAAAAAAAGCGGCAATAAACATGCGGTGACAATTCTGTTAATGGGGTTGTTTCTTCTTGCTTTTTTTTCTCATATAAAAATTTAGCTGATTACGGTGCCGTATGCAGGGACGGATGAGCCTGTCCCGCTTATAAACCTGAACTGTCGTTCAATTCGCTCCATGATTTCATCTGCTCAAGTCATTTCACAGCCAAGAAAAACATAAACGGAAATTGCCTAGCTCTGTTCGGGGGAAAATAAAAGAGTTGTCTCCCGAATTTGTATTGAAAACTTTAACCAAGCATATACCCATGTTACTTCAAGATGCAATTTGGCTTGCCCTGCGGGGGCTCAGCTCGAAAACCAGTATTGCGTTACAG
>NZ_CEZLMY010000154.1:0-8577 GCF_983033635.1 Psychromonas sp.
TTTATATCATTTTCTGTAACTTTTTTTCAAAATGAGTAAAAAAACAACAATACAAATAGAAAAATATAAAAATGTGAAGGAAAGAATATATTACAAAATACATTTTTCTATTCATAATCTAAAGTTAATGAACTAAAATGCAATAAAAAATTTATTGTACGAGATGAGTCTTTATTACTCTATGAATTTATTAAAGAAAAAAATTTGGTTCTTATTTTATTTAATTGTCTTTATTGGCGCTTTACTGCTGTCGAGTGCAATTTATATCAAATATCAAGGACTGATAAAAGAGACTCAAAGTGAACAGCTCTACGTCAGCAAAATTTTTAACAACCATCTATCATCAATTTTCACTCAATATGAAACAGTGCTGGATCTTATTAGTGATGAGTTTACTCTCCATAATAAAATCAATATTGCAACTCTTGATAATGCGATAAATAAAACCCCCCTTTTAGTAGGAGTTGCGATATTTTCTCCAGATGGAACTGTCAAAACATCAACGAGTAACCTAACTCCCGTCAACTATCCCAATTTATTAAAAAATACGCACAGCAGAAAATGGTTTAAACATGCTTTAAATAGTGAGCAGATGGTGATTGGTAAGCCTTACTTTTTTAATCCTATTAATAAATGGATAATCCCGATCAGAAAAAGGATCGTGGATAGCAAAGGCAATGTTGCGGCAGTGATATCCACAGGAGTAGATCTTGTTACATTATCCAAACAATGGAATGAAACAGAGGGCCTCAACAATACCCTGCAAACGCTTTTAGATGATCAATTTTATCGGATACTGCGTACAGGCGTAAGCGAAGATGAATACGAGAAGTATTATAATAATCCAGTAGAAGCATCCGTTTTAGAGAGTTTAAACTCGGCCTTAGAAAACCAGCAATTAACTATGGAAGAGTTACGCCTCTCTGGGGCTTATATACAGATGAGCACAGAAATATCGGGGCAAGCAAAGATCTCCACATTAAGCTATAACCCGAAGTATCATTTCTGGATCCTTGCTATACAAAAGCAGGAGCAACTCTGCAATGAGCTTTATAATTTTTCCTGGTTATGTTTTGCTTTTTATCTGTTTTTAATAATGCTGTTTTTTGTCCTCTTTAAATGGATAATTCGCATTGAATACAACAAACTATCTGAATTAACCTACAAAACTGAATACGATACCTTAACGGGGTTGTATAATCGTAGTGTTTTAAAAACACTAACCCAAAAACTACAGAAATCGGGCAAAACATTTTCACTTTTTTATATCGACCTTGACCATTTTAAAAATATTAACGATACATTTGGCCATAGCTACGGTGATATAATTTTAATCGAAGCAAGCAAGCGGATTATCAGCAGTCTTAATTTTGTCCAAGGCACAGCGATACGATTTAGTGGTGATGAATTTGTTATTTTAGTCGAATTAAGCAATCTGAAGGTGCTAAAAAGATACACCCAAAAATTACTCGCAGACATCGCTAAACCCTATTTAATCAATAACAACTCATTTAAAATCAGTGCATCAATAGGTATCGCGCAATACCCTAAAGATACCAGCGATATTGAAACGCTGCTTAGTTATGCAGGTAACAGTATGTCGCTTGCGAAAAAGGTAAAAAATCAACACCTGTTTTTCTCACAAGAGATGCATAACCAACTGATAAAAAACATTGAAATAGAGCAGGCCCTGCACCACGCAATCAGCAATAATGAAATTAGCCTGGTTTACCAACCTCAGCTTGATCAAAAACAAAATTTATTTGGTGTTGAGGCACTTGTTCGCTGGAAAAGTGAATCGTTAGGAATCATTTCACCCGATATTTTTATTCCAATCGCAGAAGAGATCGGCATTATGCCTTCACTTGGATCATATATTATGGATCGCGCGATGTCTGAAATTTCAACACTGCAAAAACAGCAAAAGGTTGCCTTTAAACTATCTATTAACGTTTCTGGCCGTCAGTTTGTACAAGTAGACTTTTTTGAAAAATTAATAGAATGCTATCAAGTTTATCAATCAGAATTTTTAAGTATTACCATTGAAATAACGGAAAGCTTATTTATTGAGAGCCTTGAAACCTTACTGCCTATTTTTCATAAAATGAAAGCTCATAATATATCATTATCACTAGATGACTTTGGCACAGGATACTCATCGCTAAGCCTGCTCAGGAAAATACCAATTGATGAATTAAAAATAGATAAAAGCTTTGTTGACCACATTACGGATAACAAAACCGATAAAGCAATGGTTAAAAGTATTATCAATATGGGCAAAAATTTAGACATGTCGGTGTTAGCTGAAGGTGTTGAAACAAAAGCACATGTTGAAATATTAAAAAGTGCCGGATGTGATCTATTTCAAGGCTATTACTTCTCAAAGCCATTACAACTAGCCGAACTACAGCAGTTTATTCAGCAAACTACAAGATGCGGATAAATACGACTATTTACTTATAAAAAAGTCAAAGAAAGTCAAGATGAGGCTTCAAATAAAGCTTTTAATTACAATTTCAATTATTCTGTTCGCAATTAATTTTATGCAGATATAATTTAGGTCATAAGCGTCACTATGTTTCACTTTAAAAAAAATATTTGGTTACTCTTTTATCTTATTGTCTTTATTGGCAGCGCTCTGCTCGCCACCGCCGTTTATATGAAACATCAAGAAATATTAAACGAAACCAAAAGCGATCAACTCTATCTAACCAAAATTTACCACAATCACCTTAATTCATTATTTTCTGAACATGAAATCCTGCATAACTTGATTGGTAATGAGTATTTAAAGAATCCAAATTTTAATAGCGAAACATTTGATGCCGTACTCAAGCTAAATCCACTTTTACTTGATATCTGGATCTTTTCTAAAGAGGGAGAGTTGCAGCATTCAACTTTACCAGGTGTGGCCTTCCCTAACCTGCTGCAATATAAAAATACCCAACAATGGTTTCAAGAAACGCTAAATACTAACAGCATGGTGATTGGTCGCGCTTATTTATTGCAAAGTATTAATAAGTGGATTCTGCCAATTCGTAAAAAGATCATTGATAATAACGGTAAAATTGTCGCCGTTATCTCAACCGGGATCGATTTAACCATGCTTCATAAGCAATGGCGTGAAGAAAACAATCATCAAAATACAATTCAAGCGACCTTAAATAATGGTGCTTTTCGAATTTTACGCACTAATTTAACCACTGAGCAATACCCTCATTATTATGATAACTCGCTACCGAGCAGCACTTTATTCGCTCAAAATATTACTCAACTAAAGGCTCGATTAACTGCTAAAGCCGACTCAAATTCAGAGCCTTTTATACAGGAAATAAAATATTTAAAAACAGGAAAAGAGATCTACACGATCACCTACAATGAACGTTATCGCTTTTGGATTTCTGCGGAAATGCCATACCAATTGGTGCTTCAGAAACTCTACCGCCATAGCTTTTTTTATTCTGTTTTTTACCTGCTACTTATCATTATCGTCTTTAGTCTTTTTCATTGGATCATTAAAATAGAAAAATCCAAAACAGATGAACTGACCTATAAAGCCTCGCACGATGCATTAACAGGATTAGCTAACCGCACCATTATAAAAAAGCACTTTCATAAGTTGCAAAAAAAAGCAGAAACTCCTTTTGCTTTGTTATATCTTGATTTAGATAACTTCAAAAGTATTAATGATACCTTCGGCCATAGTTATGGTGATAATATTTTAATTGAGGTAACTAAACGTATTAGAAAAAGCCTGGCAACGCATAAGGGAATTGTCGCCCGTTACAGTGGCGACGAATTCGTTATTTTTCTTGAGTCTGATAATAAAGAGGAAATTGAAAAATATTCCACATTACTATTAGAAAGTATCTCACTACCCTATTTGATTAATCACAATACGTTTAAAATTAGTTCCTCGATTGGCATTGCTCGTTTTCCAGATGACGCTTGCCATATTGAAACCTTGCTAAGTTACGCAGATAACAGCATGTATATGGCAAAAAAGAAGAAAAACCATTACCTTTTCTTCTCTAAAGAAGTACACCATCAATTAATGCGTAATATCGAGATTGAACAGGCTTTACATCATGCAGTTATGAACGATGAGATCAGCCTGGTCTATCAACCGCAATTAGACAGAGAGCAGAGGTTATTTGGTGTTGAAGCTTTAGTGAGGTGGAACAGCAAAAAACTTGGCTGTGTTCCACCGGATCGGTTTATTCCTATTGCTGAAGAAACAGGGTTAATGCCGAAACTAGGTTTGTATATTATGCATAAAGCGATGCAGGAAATATCAGAGTTACAGACCCAAGAAGGTTTACAATTCAAATTATCAATTAATGTCTCTGTGCGTCAATTTGTACAAATCGATTTTATTGAAAAACTGATGGATGCTTGTAAAAAATATATGAGCGGGCAAATCGCCATTACTATTGAAATTACAGAAAGCCTGTTTATTGAAAGTTTAGAGACTCTATTACCTCTTTTTCATAAGATGAAAGCAAACTATATATCACTCTCGTTAGATGATTTTGGTACAGGATACTCTTCATTAAGCATGCTTAAAGAGGTCCCTCTTGATGAACTGAAAATAGATAAAAGCTTTGTTGATCATATCGCTGAAAATAGTAGTGATAAAGCAATGGTAAGAAGTATTATCAGTATGGGTAAGAATTTAGGCCTATTAGTTTTAGCAGAAGGTGTTGAAGACAAAGAGCAGGTTGAGCTATTAAAAGAAGCTGGCTGTGATGTTTTCCAAGGTTATTACTTTTCTAAACCTTTATCGCTTAAAGATCTCGCTGCTTTTGCTAAAAATAACAAGGCCACTAACCACTAGATCGCGAAGCCATTGCACTTTCTTTGCCTATCTCAATAAACTTGTTTATGTACGGGATCGTTTGATCCTGCTTTTTAAGCATCGCATATAACGTTTTATAAATACCTTGTTTACCCAAACGTAATTTTTTTACACGGTATTGTTCACTAGAACTATCCGCTAACCATTCAGGAAGAACACAAACGCCTCGCTGATACTCAACCATCTGTAACATAATCGCTAACGACTCAACCTGCTTATGCCCTTTCGGCTGAACCTTTTCAGGCCATAAAAATTTCTGATAAATATCCAAACGTTGCTTTTCAATTGGAAAAGTAAACAGCATCTCGTTTTGTAATTGTGCGGCTAACACGTTTGTTTGTTTTGCCAACGGATGTTCATCTGAAACGACCAAAACCTGCTCATAATCGAACAGAGCATGATGTTGTAAAAGTTTGTGCTCAATCGTATCCGGCGTGATCAGTAAATCAACATGATGATTTATTAAGCCTTCAATACCTGAGAAATGAAACTGCCTAATGATATCAATGTCGATATTCGGTTGCTTCTGTAAAGACTGAGCAACAACTTGCGTCAACCACTCATTACATGGAAAACACTCGACACCAATCCGCAATAGACCTTGTACTCCTTCACCCATTGCTTTTAAAGCCTGTTCTGTTTGCGATAACGTAGGCATCACTTTTTTCGCCGTTTGCAATAACAGTTCGCCCGCTGGTGTTAAACGTAAACGACGACCATAACGCTGCCATAACTTCACATTGAGTTTTTTCTCTAAATAGCGAATTTGATGAGACAACGCAGATTGCGTTAAACACAACGCATCAGCAGCCTGAGTTAACGTCCCTTTTTCATGCAGGGCAATCATTATTTTAAGGTGGGACGGCTCGATCATTATGAATAAACCTCATGGATTCAGTGTAAAGCATCATTATTTTTCATATTAGATATTACGCATAATAACTATCAACTTCAACAGCAACGATGAGAGATAAAAAATGGCACAACTACATCACTTAGGATTTCCACGCATTGGTAATAAACGCCAACTAAAGTTTGCTCAAGAAAAATTTTGGACAGGTGAAATTACTGAAATCCAATTACAAGCAACAGCGGCACAACTGCGCCAAAACAACTGGCTTGAACAGCAAGGTTTATCCCTGAACCTGCACACGGTGGGGGATTTTTCACTGTACGATCAAGTGCTTGATACCAGTTTTTTAGTTGGTAATATTCCTGCACGAGCTAAACAAAATGCTGATAACAACTCGCTTGATAATTACTTCCGTGTTGCACGTGGGCGTTCGCAGATAAAAAGCTGCTGCTCAGCAGTTCATAGTAATGAAGGCGAAACACAAGCGGGAGAGATGACTAAATGGTTTAATACTAATTATCATTACATAGTGCCGGAATTTGACAGTCAAACTACCTTTACTTTAAATGCTGATAATCTTCTTAAGCAGATCGAAGAGCTGCAGCAGATCAGTCAAAATGTAAAACCTGTTATTATCGGTCCGGTTACTTACTTGTGGTTAGGTAAAGAGAAAGACAACAGCAACAAATTAGATCTGCTACCTGCTTTATTAGAAACCTACGCACAACTTTTACTTTTATTAGAAGAGAAAGGTATTGAATGGCTGCAAATTGATGAGCCCATTTTAGTGCTCGAAATTGATATGCAGTGGCAAAACGCACTGCAAAGCGCCTATCAAAAACTTCATCAATCTAGCATTAAACTGTTATTAACCACTTACTTTGGAGAGCTTAAAGATAATCTCAAGCTAGCCTGTGAACTGCCTGTTGCCGGATTGCATATTGATGCCATCAATGCACGCCATGAAGTACTTCCTGCAATACATTATTTAAGTGAAGATAAAATACTATCATTGGGTGTTATCAACGGCTGTAACATCTGGAAAACGGATCTTAATGCGACATTAGAATGGCTAACCCCGATCCATAACAAATTACAACAGCGTTTATGGATTGCGCCAAGTTCATCGTTATTGCATGTGCCGGTTGATCTTAATAGCGAACAGACACTCGATCCTTCGATCAAATCATGGTTAGCTTTTGCCAGCCAAAAACTACAAGAATTAAACGTTTTAGGGGGCGCCTTAAACCAAGGTGTTGAAGCTGTTATTGCAGAGCTTAGTGAGAATAGATTGGCGCTGCAAACCCGTCACAACAGCACTCGTGTTAACAATCCTACAGTGCAAACTCAAGTAAAAAATATCAACGACAGTTTAGGAAAACGTAAACAAGGTTTTACACAGCGCGCCGCTATTCAACAAGTTAATTTAAATTTGCCGAACTACCCAACCACCACTATCGGCTCATTTCCGCAAACCAGTGATATTCGTGAAACACGCAAAGCAAAACGTTTAGGTGAAATTAGCGAAGCACAATACAAAAACAGTATGAAACAGTCGATTGAACTTTGTATTGACGAACAGCATGCCATTGGCCTGGATGTTTTAGTGCATGGCGAGGCTGAACGAAACGATATGGTTGAATACTTTGGTGAACTACTTGATGGATTTGCTTTCACACAATTCGGCTGGGTACAATCTTACGGTTCCCGCTGTGTAAAACCCCCGGTTTTATTTGGTGATGTTTCTCGCCCGCAAGCGATGACCGTAGAATGGGCAAAATACGCGCAATCATTAACCGATAAACAGGTAAAAGGGATGTTAACCGGCCCGGTGACGATTTTAAACTGGTCATTTGTGCGCGATGATCAACCTCTACAGACAATCTGTAATCAAATTGCACTGGCGATTCGAGATGAAGTATTAGATCTGGAAAAAGCGGGCATTAATATTATTCAAATTGATGAAGCCGCACTGCGTGAAAAGCTTCCTCTGCACCGTTCAAAGTGGTCAGAGTATTTAACTTGGGCAATTCAGGCATTTCGCATTACAGCCAATGGTGTTGAAGATAAAACACAAATCCATACTCATATGTGTTATTCCGAATTTAACGATATTATTGCAGCAATAGCAGCCATGGATGCAGATGTGATCACCATTGAAACATCACGCTCAGATATGCAGCTGCTGGATGTATTTGAAGAGTTTAATTATCCAAACGCCATTGGCCCCGGTGTTTACGACATTCACTCTCCAAACATACCAAGTTGCGAAGAAATGGTGCTGTTAATGGAAAAAGCAGCCCTGCGTATTCCGGCAGCGCAATTATGGGTTAATCCAGATTGCGGCCTAAAAACAAGACAATGGCATGAAGTGAAACCCGCACTGGAAAATATGGTAAAGGCAGCTAAGTTATTACGTGCCAGCTAGTGAAAGACGATTAAAAAAGTAATAAAAAAGGAGCGATTAAAATGCTCCTTTTTTTTGGCTTGCAGAAAAAGTTAACGATTAACCTTGTTGTTTTTTAGTCATAAAGTAATGCACTAATGCGATAAAAATAGACAGCATACCTGCCAGCAGTGTCGCCAAAATAACGATTAATGCACGCTTAGGTGCTGCGCGGTTTAAAGGCTCTTCAACATTGTCTAAATAACGGAAAGGGCTAAAATCGGCACTTTCTGTAAATTTCAGCTTATCAAGATTCACTAAAGCCATCTTCATCGTAGAGATTGCAACGTTTAAAATACTTAGGTCATCAATTGATTTTAAAACATCCACTTTAGCTTTAAGTGCTTTCTTACCTAAGCTAATTTCAAACAGTTCACTTTTTTGATTGAGGTTAGTCTTATAGCTGTCTAAGCCCTGTCT